>CAYPYV010000027.1:0-24689 GCA_964414845.1 uncultured Devosia sp.
ACATTTCCGACGCCGTCATGGCGTGAATATCGAGCCCTTCCTCGAACGCATCCTTGAGCGCCTCGATATCGGCGATATGCGCCAGAATCCTGAGCTCGATCTGCGAATAGTCGGCCGAAATCAGCAGCCGGCCCGGCGGCGCGACGAAGGCGGTGCGGAGTTTCCGCCCATCCACCGTCCGCACCGGAATATTCTGCAGGTTCGGCTCGTTCGACGAGAGCCGCCCGGTCAGCACCGAGGCCTGGTTGTAGCTCGTGTGCACGCGGCCCGTGCGCGGGTTGATATAGGTCGGCAGCGCATTGGTATAGGTGCCCATCAGCTTGGTCAGCTGCCGCCAATCGACAATGGTGCGGGCGAGCGGCACGCCCTGCAGCGCCAGGTCTTCCAGCACGTCGGCGCCGGTCGACCACTGCCCCGTCTTTGTTCGCGTGCCGCCGGGCAGGTTCATCTTGCCGAAGAGGATGTCGCCGAGCTGCTTGGGTGACCCGAGGTTGAAGCTCTCGCCCGCGAGTTCGTACGCCTCGGCCTCGAGCGCGGCGGCGCGCTGCGCGAAATCGCCGGTGAGCCGCGCGAGGATCTGCCGATCGACCGTGATGCCGCGCGCCTCCATCCGCGCCAGCACCGGCGAGAGCGGCCGCTCCAGCGTCTCGTAGACCGTCGTCATGTTCTCGGCCGGCAGGCGCGGCTTCAGCACCAGCCACAGCCGGTAGGTGATATCGGCATCCTCCGCCGCATAGCGCGCCGCGTCCGCAATCGGCACATCGGCAAAGGTCTTCTGGTTCTTGCCGGTGCCGATCAGCTCCTTGATGGAAATGCCCGAATGGCCGAGCCAGGCGAGGCTCAGCGCCTCCATCGAGTTCTGCCGCGCGCCATCGAGCGCATAGGCCATCAGCAGCGTGTCGTCGAACGGGGTGAGCGTGATGCCGTAGCGGGCAAGGATGCCAAGGTCATATTTCATGTTATGACCGATCTTGAGGATCGAGCGATCCTCCAGCACCGGCTTCAAGAGCTCCAGCGCCCGGGCCATCGGCATCTGCCCTTCGGAGAGGCCGCCACCCAGCAAATCGCCCTGCCCATCGCGGTGCCCGAGCGGGATATAGCAGGCCTTGCCCGGCGCCGTGGCGAGCGAAATGCCAACCAGATCAGCCTGCTGGTTGTCGAGCCCGGTGGTCTCGGTATCAACCGCCACGTCCCCGACGCGGTAGATCTCCTCGATCCAGAGCTTCAGTGCCGCTTCGTCGCGGATCGTCTCATAACTTGCTATATCGAAGGGCAGCGCGCGGATCTTCGCCGCACGCGACTCGGCAAAGGCCTTCACATTGTCGCCGCCCGGCGCGCTCGAGGCCGCGCCATGGTTGGCGGCGGGCTCGGCATGCGACGGCGCCGCCACTGGCGCGCCATCGACGCCCTTGGCCGCAAGTTCCGGGTCGGCCACGAACTGGTCCGGGTCCGCCTCCAGCGTCGCCGCGATCCGGCGCATGAAGCTGCCGAACTCCATGGCCTTGAGGAACGGCAATATGGTCGAGGCGCGGAGCGGTTCGCGCGCCAGCGCATCGAGCTCCAGCGGCACCGGCACGACGCGGCTCAGCTCCACCAGCCGGCGCGATACACGCGCATCTTCCTGGTGCGCCAGGAGGTTCTCGCGGCGCTTGGGCTGCTTGATCTCGTCGAGCCGGGAAAGCAGCGTTTCGACATCGCCAAAGGCGTTGATCAGCTCGGCCGCCGTCTTCACGCCAATGCCCGGCACGCCCGGCACATTATCCACCGCGTCACCGCACAGCGCCTGCACCTCGATCACCTTGTCGGGCGTGACGCCGAATTTCTCCTGCACCTCGGGCGGCCCGATCCAGCGCATGGGCGGCCCGCCGGGCCGCTGCAGCGTATCGAGCAGGCGGATGGCGCCATCCTCGGTGACGAGCTGCATCAGGTCCTTGTCGGTCGAAACGATCGTCACCTTGCCGCCGGCGTCGCGCGCCTTGGTGGCATAAGTGGCGATGATGTCGTCGGCCTCCCAGCCTTCCATCTCGATGCAGGGGATGCCGAAGGCGCGCGTCGCGGCGCGGGTGAGGGGAAATTGCGGCACCAGGTCTTCGGGCGCCGGCGGCCGATGCGCCTTGTATTCGGGGTAGAAATCCGAGCGGAAGCTCTTACCGGAATAATCGAAGATCACCGCGAGGTGCGTCGGCGCGTTCTCGCCCTTCAGGTCTTCCGTCAGCTTGAACAGCATGTTGCAGAAGCCCGAGACGCAGCCCACCGGCAAGCCGTCCGACTTGCGGGTCAGTGGCGGCAGCGCATGGTAGGCGCGGAAAATATAGGTCGAGCCGTCGACGAGAACGAGATGCATCTGGCGATTCCGGTGGTCCCTCGCCATGCACGATAAAGGATCGGATGCTCGCGCGACACCCCGGCCATGCATTGAAGCCGACGGTGGGCCCTGCTCAGCCGATCCTGCGCCAGCCTCACCGGGCGCTCATCATCCTGATGCGGTTCGCGCGCCATGGCCGGACGTCAGGCGGCCCGCCCCGAGAATCTCACCGGCGGCCCGCAGCCCTGACTGGATGGCGCCATCCATGAAGGATCGCCATCGATCGGCTGTCTCGGTCCCGGCGAAGTGCAGCCGGCCATGCGGCGCAAAGAGGTCCGGCGCCGTTGACCATCCGCCGATCCCCCTGCGGCTGGCATAGCCGCCCAGGCTATGTGGATCGGCTGACCAGTCGATCGAGCGCGCGTCCTCGAGCTCGGGCACCGCAGCCCCATGGATATGGCGGAGCCAGCGCATCGCCTCGGCAATTCGGGCCCTTTCGTCCCGCACGCGTGCCAGCCTCTGCGCGCCCTGCGCCTTAGAGAAGATCACCAGAATGCCCGGCCCCTCCCCCGGCGAGGCATCGACGGCGGCGCCGAACACGCCGCCGGGGCTGGCAATCGTGCCCGAGAGCCCCAACCGCCGCCACCAGGCTTCGCGAAACACCAGGATGGTCTTGACCGCGGCGCCGAGCCGCCAATTGCCGAGAACCGCCTGCCACGACCTAGGCAGGTGCTGCAGAACGCCGATTGCGCCATAGAGCTGCGGCGGCACTGCCACGATCGCTCGGGCGGCGCGATACGTGCCCGTCGCGGCGGTCACGGTCACGGTGCCCGCATCCTGCTCAACCCGGCAAACCGGTGCATTGAGGATGAGAGCGGGCCCCAGGGCCTCGGCGAGAAAACGCGCCATGCCGTCTGCGCCATCCGCAAGGAACCACTGCATCGACGCGCCTTCCCCGGCAAGTCCGCCGATCGAGGCGCCCTGCTCAAGCGCTTCATAGGCCGAGACATCGGCCAGGCTCGTGCACATTTCGCCTTCCACATAGCCCCCGATCGCCCGATAGGCGGGATCGAGGAATGTCTTGTCGCGGAGGAAGGTGGCGGCGGCGACCCGGTCGAGCCGCGCCAGATCGCCCCCGGAAAGGGAGGCTACCGAGCGCTCAATCCGCCAGAAGGCCTGCAGCGCATCGAGCTTATCGATCACCGGCAGCGGAAGCCCGCCGGGAGATCCGCGTCGGGGCGTGGCATCCTCCGTTGCCAGATACAGCATATCGCCCGGCACGGTTGCCGAGACGCGGCGCAAACCGGCTTCGTCGGCCAGCGCGGCCACATGCGTCTGCATGTCGCCCATGAATTGCGCGCCAAGGTCGATCACGCCGCCGCCCAGCCGCTGCGACTGGACACGGCCACCCGCCCTGTCACGCGCCTCGAGCACAATCACCGACACGCCATGCGCTATCAGGTGGCGGGCCGCCGACAATCCGGCGAGACCTGCGCCAATCACGATCACGTCCGCCGCCCCGGACCTTTCCGCCAGCGGCGATACTCCAGCTTCGATCATGCGCGGGTCCTCTGCCTGTCAACTGACAAGTGAGATGGGCATTGACCATCAGCCTGTCAAGTGACAGGTAAAGACCGCGGCCTGATGCTGCGGGAGGTGCTGGTGTGGAAGCGATTGGCAAGGCAGGCAAAGGGCAGCCCGGTACCGCAAGGCGCATCATGACCGCGATGGCCGAGATCGCCCTCGAGAAGGGGCTCGATGCGCTCTCGATGCGCGATGTCGCGAAGCGGGCAGACCTCTCCCTTGCCGCCCTGCAGTACCACTTCGCCAGCAAGGACGCGCTGATCGCCGCCTTCGTGGACACGATGCTCGAAACCTATCGCACCGAAGTCAGCGCCATCCGCAGCGCGTCCGCGCCTTCGGCGGAGCTGAGAAACATTGTCGTCTATGCGGTCGGCCAGACCCTCGACGACCGGACGGGGCATATCTTCGCGATGCTGGAGGCGAGGGCGAGACACGACCAGTCGACCGCTCGCGCGCTGGATGGCTTCATGCAATCCTATCTTGCGCTGCTCAGCGAGGTCCTGCTCCGCCGGCATCCGCACCTGCCCCTCAAGCACGCGCAGCTCGCCGCCATGCGGATCGTCGCCATGATCGAAGGCCTCTCCTCCGTCCGCTCGGCGGCAGAGGCCATGGGCCTGAGCAGGCACGATCTGTGCGAAGCCGTCGCCTCAATGGCTGAAGCCATCAACTCGTAGGCTGGTGCACATCGAGCAAGCCTGCGCAGCCTGCTGGGCGCGACAAAGCTGGGGCCTGGCTTATGTTCGCGTTTCAGCCGAATCTTGAAGTGACCTCGGGTCGCAGCCGCCCTATGGGATTCATGGCGTCAGGCACATCGCAGAGAACGGCGCCAAATCCCGCCCCTACGGATTAACACGGACTTTAAACTCATCTGGTAGATTTAAGTCGTCTCGGTTGGGACCGACGACTGGGCACCTCGGCCGGCAAGGCGCTCGCCTTTCGAAACACCGGCAAGAAAGGTCACAAAATGCTCAGGACCCGCTTGGCCGTCTCCATGGCCGTCCTTGTGCTTGTCATATCGTCGCTACTAGCGGGGGGCATGGTCTTCATAGGTTTTGCCGAACGATCGGCCCGTTCGCTAATCACCGATGACCTCGAACCTTCAACAATCCTGGGCGGAATCTCGAATGGCTACGCCGTGGCAATTGTGGACAATGTGCACAAGGTTCGAGCCGGCACCGTGTCTTTCGAGGATGGCCGCGCAGTGCTGGCGCAGTCGCTTGCCACGATCGAGGCCGATTGGGCAAAATTCGCACCTACTGTGAGGCATCCAGAAGAGCGCGTTCTTGTCGACGAAGCATCCGAGCGCATGAAGGTCGCGGCCCCCGCCTTGGTCGAACTCGACGAGATTCTCAGAGCCGAAGATCAGGCGGCGCTTGTTCAATTCGCCGAGCACCGACTTTATCCGGTGATCGATCCCATCAGCGAAACGGTAGGCATGCTGATTGGCGACCAGATCTCCGACGCCTATGGGACATCCAACTCAATAACTGGCGCCGCAGGCGTGATAGGAATGGCGATGATCGCCATGCTGGTCGCCAGCCTTGGCGCTGTGGGCTACGCGGCCTATGTCACCTTCTTTTCGGTGTCTCGGCGGCTGCATCGGATCGCGCAGTCTTTGAGCCAGATCGCAGGCGGAGAGTTCAACCGCCAAGTTCCGTTCGCCGACCGCAAGGACGAGATCGGCAGCATCGCGAAGGCCGCCGAGATCTTTCGGGGCAATGGGGTAAAGGTCGCGGAGATGAGCCGGTCGGAACTGCAGCGCGTTCAAGACGCGCAGGCAGACCGGCAAAAGATGATGGCCTCCCTTAGATCAGCCTTCGGCGATGTCGTGGATGCTGCAATAGCGGGCGATTTCAGCAAGCGGGTAGCCGCAAATTTCAGCGACTCCGAACTCAACGAGCTCGCGAGCAGCGTCAACCGATTGGTGGACACGGTCGAGGCCGGCCTGTCCGGCACCGGTGCAGTCCTCGCGTCAATGGCGGAGGAAGACTTGAGCCAGCGCATGGTCGGGCAATGGTCAGGCGCGTTCGCAAAACTCCAGGGCCACACCAACCGCGTTGCCGACAAGTTTTCCGAGGTATTGGGTCAGCTCAGGAGCATGTCGGCTGAGCTGCGGAATGCAACCACCGAGATTCTTGCCGGTTCGGGCGATCTCGCGGAGCGCACCTCGCGGCAAGCATCCACAATCGAGGAAACCAGCGCTGCCATGGAGCAGGTTTCTGCAATGGTCGGACGAAACGCCGCCGATGCGCGTTCGGCGCAACGCGCCGCCAGCGAAATGGCCAAGGCGGCCGAGGGAGGGCAGGCGATCATGGTGCGGACGACGAGCGCCATGGAACGGATCTCTCAGTCCAGCGCCAAAATATTCTCCATAATCGGGCTGATCGACGATATCGCCTTTCAGACCAACCTGCTCGCCCTCAATGCCTCGGTAGAGGCTGCCCGTGCTGGTGAGGCCGGCAAGGGCTTTGCCGTTGTGGCCGTTGAAGTCCGGCGCCTGGCGCAGAGCGCTGCGGGTGCGTCATCGGAAGTAAAGGAATTGGTCGAGCTCAGCACGGCGGAGGTACAAACCGGATCGCGCCTCGTTAGCGAGGCCGCAACGACGCTTGCAGACCTAGCGGACACGGTTCGGACGAATGTTGCGTTGATGGGAAGCATCGTCGAAGCGAGCGAGGCACAGGCCTCGACAATCACCGAAGTTGCAGGTGCTGTCCGACGGCTTGACGAGATGACACAAAATAATGCGGCCCTCGTCGAAGAGACAAATGCAGCGACCGCTCAGACCGAAAGTCAGGCAGTTCGGCTGGAGCGAATCGTCGCCAGCTTCACTATCCGCTCCGAGGCTCCGCAACAGGCACCCCGTCTGGCGGCCTAGGCCCATCGGGCCTCACTATGGTCGTGATCCGGCAAGGCCGAGGGACAATCGTCCCCGCGAGGAGCCACATTGTCCTCTAAAGGCGAGTCCCATCACGCAGAGATGCCCGAGGTGTCTGTTTGGCTGCGGGTGGATAGCGTCGTTCTGACCATGGCCGAGCACAACTAGACATGGTTCAGAAGGGCCCCAACGTTGCGCCAGGTCGCTCCGGTACAAGCTAGTCTGGTCGCTGATGACCGTGTTCCTTGTGCCCGTCGGCTGGTGCGCCATCCTCAGCGCACTTGCGGCCGGGATCGTCTTCGACGGGTTGTGGGTGTTGTTCGCGCCAGCGGTCGGCTCGATGCCAGCTCGCTTCTAGCTGAGGCAGCCCTTCGCCGACGATCCCAATTCATCCACCCGCCACTTTGCCACAGCCTAAACACCCTGAAGCCGTTGGTGGATTCAGCGACGATCGCCCCAATGATTCTTGCCGTTGTCTTCCTGACCTACCCTTTGGGTGCTTGGTGGTACAGGTTTCGCGCCGCACGGCGCAACAGCAGGACGTCGCCGCCAAGTACCTAGAGCGCTTTCAGGAAAAGTCGCACGACTTTTCCGGTTCGAAAGCGCGACAAAACAAAGACTTAGAGCATCTCGTCATTACATTTGGAACGTGAAGTGCTCTAGTCTCTCGGCCCTAATGCCCACCCCCACCCCCATTCCCGACTGCCGACTGCCGATTGCCTATTGCCTCTCACCTACCCCTCACTCCCCGCCCTTGTCCCGCCGCATCGCCTTTATCCCTGCGCGGTTGGCCTTGGCGCCCAGCCGTCGTTCCTTGCTGGCCCGCGTCGGTCTCGTCGCCCGGCGCGGCTTGGGCGGCACCGCCGCCTCGCGCAGCAATTCCACCAGCCGCCCGATGGCATCCTCGCGGTTCAGGCCTTGGGTCCGGTGCCGGTCGGCGTTGATCACCAGCACGCCCTCATGCGTCAGCCGCGCGCCAGCGGCGGCAAGCGCCCGCTGCCTGAGCGGTTCGGGCAGGCTGGGTGAGCGCGCAAGGTCAAACCGCAGCTGCACCGCGCTCGCCACCTTGTTGACATTCTGCCCGCCGGGGCCCGAGGCGCGGATGAAGCTCAGCTCAATCTCGTCGGGGTCGAGCGAAACGCTGCGGGTGATGTCGATGCGGTCGGCCATGCAAGACTAAGCCCTGTTCGCCCCCGCGATGGCAAGCGTCGGTCGCTGGACGCACACCGCAGGCCCTGCGGTGCAGCTTTCGTTCATCAATGTGGAGTGGCGGGCTTTCCGGCCCTCCAGGCATCCGAAATTCGTTCACTTTCAACGTGCCGGACGGCGCCTCGGCCCCACCCGGGCAGGGGCGAGGTCTGCCCTCCCTGCGCGCAGGTCGAAGGCGTTAAGCCTCAGATCCCTCTATCTATTCGGCTTTTCGACTTATCCCCGCACCCTGCCCCCATGCGATAATGCTGCATGGAACGGGTGCGGAGCAGATTGTGGCAGGCGGCAATGGCGAAATCGCCATTCATCTTTCAAAAGCCGGCGGCGCCGGGTTGCCCGGCACCGGGTCTGGGGTGTCGTTGCCGTCGGGCTTCGGCACCGGGTCATGTCCCGGCAGCGGCACTTCGCCCGGCGGGCCACCTGGCGGAATCTCCCCTGGTGGCGGCAGCGGGTTGGGCTCGGTCATCGGCGGGGTCGGGCGCGGATCCTGTCCGGGCATTGGCGGTATGGGGTCCACCATGGGCGGTACCGAGGCGGGGGTAAAATCGGGAATGCTCAACTTGGGCTCCTTTATGGGGTCGCTGAACCCAATCCCCAGGCTGGTACGAAGGTTCCGCGCCCGCCCGCCCGCGTGGACCCATCGCGCAAAGCCTGCTAAAGCCGATCGCATGACCGAAATCGAGATCGACGCCCTGGGCCGCGATGGCGATGGCATTGCCCGCCTCGGCACGCAAAAGCTCTATGTGCCGTTCACCCTGCCGGGCGAGCGGCTGATTGCCGATTATGCGGGGGAGCGTGGCAGCATTGCCGAGCTGCTGCGCCCGAGCCCCAATCGCGTCGCTCCGCCCTGCCCCTATTTCGGCAGCTGCGGCGGTTGCGCGCTCCAGCACATGGCGCCGGGTGCCTACCACGCGTTCAAGCGACAGCTCGTGGTCGATGCGCTGCTTCAGGCAGGTGTCGAAGCCGAAGTGGCGCCGCTCGTCGATGCCACCGCCGGTGGCCGCCGCCGCGCCACGCTCCATATCCGCAAGGAGGGCACGGGCTTTATGCGCGCCCGCAGCCATGATGTGCTCGACATTGCCCGCTGCCTCATCCTCGCGCCCGGCCTCGCCGAACGGGCGCCGACCATCGCCCGGGCCCTCGGCCCCCTTGCCGGCGCGTCCGAAGCCGCCTTCACCCTCACCGATACTGGCATCGATCTTTCGGTCCGCTCCGAGCGGAAGCTGAAGCCGCAGCCCTTCGCCGAGTTCGCGCAGAAGGCGGGCCTCGCGCGCTTCATCTTCAATGGCGAGCCGATCTACATGTCCCGCCCACCGGCGGTCCGCATGGGCAAGGCGCTGGTCGAAATTCCGCCCGCGAGCTTCCTGCAGGCTACCGCCGCGGCGGAGAATGCGCTCGCCGCGCTGGTACTGGCCGGCGTCGGCGCGGCGAAATCCGTCGCAGACCTCTTCTCCGGCGCCGGTCCCTTCGCCCTCCGCCTCGCCGAGCAGTGCAAGGTCTATGCCGCCGATAGTGACCGGCCAGCCATCGCGGCGCTGACGAAAGCCGTCAATCACACCCGCGGGCTGAAGCCCGTCACCCCCCAGGTGCGCGACCTGTTCCGCGATCCGCTCGCCCCCGTCGAGCTTCAGCCCTTCGATGCGGTGGTGTTCGATCCGCCGCGCGCCGGCGCCGAGAAACAGGCCCGGGAACTGGCGCTGTCCCGGGTGAAGACGATTGTCGGCGTGTCCTGCGATCCGAGGAGCTTTGCCCGCGACGCAGCCATTCTCATCTCGGGCGGTTATCGTCTCGAGACCGTCACCCCGGTCGATCAGTTCGCCTACTCCACCCATGTGGAGCTCGTGGGAGTGTTCCGCCGGTGAGCTTCAGGCCGCGCCAGACCCATCTCAATCTCGGGCCCGAATTCTACGATCCCGTGTCCCCGGCGCGCTTCCCCGAGCACGTGCTACGCTATCGCAACCAGCGGGCCGCCGCGAGCGTCGGGCTCGATGCTCTCAGCGACGAGCAGTGGATCGCGCATTTCGGCCGCTTCGAGCCGCTGCCCGGCTCCCTGCCCGAACCTTTGGCGCTGCGCTATCACGGCCATCAGTTCCAGCACTACAACCCCGATCTCGGCGATGGTCGCGGCTTCCTCTTCGCGCAGCTTGAAGATCTGTCCGACGGCCGGCTGCTCGATCTCGGCACCAAGGGCTCGGGCCGCACGCCCTGGTCGCGCGGCGGCGATGGTCGCCTCACCCTCAAGGGCGGTGTCCGCGAGGTGCTGGCCACCTCCATGCTCGAAGCGCTGGGCGTCGATACCTCGAAATCGCTGAGCCTCATCGAAACCGGAGAAGAACTCGAGCGCGGCGACGAGCCCTCGCCCACCCGCTCGTCGGTTCTGGTGCGGCTCAGCCATTCGCATATCCGCATCGGCACTTTCCAGCGGCTTGCGGCCCTCGGCGACGAGGCTAATCTCAGCCGCCTCGTCGATCACTCGGTCCGCCATTTCTATCCGGCGCTCTGGCAGGAAGGCGACAATGCTCGCGCCGCCCGCTTCCTCGGCGCCGTGGCCGAAAGCGTCGCGGTGACGGGCGCCAACTGGATCGCGGCGGGCTTCGTGCATGGCGTGCTCAATACCGACAACATCAACATCACCGGCGAGAGCTTCGACTACGGCCCTTGGCGGTTCCTGCCCACCTACGATCCGGCCTTCACCGCCGCCTATTTTGACCATAGCGGCCTCTATGCCTTTGGCCGGCAACCCGACGCTCTCGCCTGGAACCTCACGCGGTTGGCCGAGCTGCTGCTGCCCTTGGGCGAGCACGCCGATCTCGAAGCCGCACTCAACCGCTATTGGCCGGCGTTCCAGCGCGGCATCTGGTCAGCCATCCTCCGCCGTCTCGGGCTACAGAGCCTGGGCGAGGCAGCTGACGCGGCGCTCGTCGAAGCCGTGTTCACCTTCCTCGCCGCCTCCGGCATGGGCTACGAGCAGTTCTTCTTCGATTGGCGCGGCGGCAATCGCGACCGCGCCCTGCAGAGCCCGGCCGCTGCCCACTATCGCAGCGAGGCCTTCGCGGCGCTCGGCGCCTTGTTGGAGGCATATCCGCCCGCCGCCAACGCAAATCTCGATCACCCCTATTTCGGGCGAACGGCACCACGCACGATGCTCATCGACGAGATGGAGGCCATCTGGGCCCCTATCGCCGAACAGGACGACTGGTCACTGTTTAGCGCTGCACTGGAGGAAATCGAACAGATGCGAGTGGCCTACTCGGCAGCCTGAGGCTCGGACGCAGGCGCTTCAGCGGCCGGGGGACGGGCGAAATCCGCATGACGTTCGGCCATCTGCTGGTAGAATTTCGCCAGCCCCGGCTCCACCTGCGGCACGAGTGACAGGCACGCCGCAATAGCCGGTCCGGCATCGTGCCCATCCTCCAGCGCCGCCACCGCCGCCTCATGTGCCACCAGCAATTCCTGGAACATGGCGCTCTGCGCCAATTGGCTATCCCCCACCAGGAGATGAATCTGCACGCGATCGGACTTGCCCTTCAATGCCAGGCCACCGGCCCTGAGGAATGCCAGGTCTCCTGCGCCTTCGCGGGTGGCGCTCGTTACCAGCAGGTCATAGCCTGCCTCCTTGCAGGCACTCTCGACGCGGCTCGCGGTATTGACCGTATCGCCGAGCGCCGAATAGTCGAACCGGGTCTCAAGGCCCATATTGCCCACCAGGGCTTCTCCGGTCGCAATGCCGACGCCGATATGCACTCCATCGATCCCGGTGCCACCGGCGCGGAGCCCGAACGCATCGGCCTCGTTCAGTTCCCGGAGGCGAGTCCGCATCCTGAGCGCCGCCTCGCAGGCCTTGCGGGGATGGCCCGGCACGTCCACCGGCGCGTTCCAGAACGCCATGATCGCGTCGCCGATAAACTTGTCGATCGTACCCAACCGCCCGGTGATCTCGGCGCCGAGGGCTCCGAACATGGTGTTGAGCAGGTTGAGAATCTGCACTGGCGTCAGTTTCTCGCTGAGCGGCGTGAAGCCACGCACGTCCGAAAACAGCACGCTCACCTCCCGCATCTCGCCACCGAGCTTCAGCTTGTCGCCGTTCCGTTCGATCTCGATCAGCAGCGCTGGATCCACATAATAGCCGAAGGCTCGGCGTATCTGCCGCTTCGCCACATCGGTGGTGAGAAAGCGGAAGAACACCAGGGCCAGAAAGACCAGTGTCAGGCCCACCATCGGGAAGGACGGGTCGAACATGATACCATTGGCGCTGAACATCCACCAGGAGAAGCCCAGCGTTCCACCAACGGCAAGGGCTCCCGCTGCAAGGCCAGCCAGGGGGCCAAGCGCCAAGACGACGATGACCATCAGCGCGCCCAGTGCAAGGAACCCTACGAGTTCCAACCCGAGCACCCAGTCCGGGCGCGTAAGGTACGTACCGGCAATGATCTGCTCGATGGCTTGGGCATGGATCGACACCCCCGGGACATTGTCGCCAAGCGTGGTGGTGTGAAGATCGAGAAGCCCCGAGGCCGATGTGCCTATGAGCACGATCTGCCCCGCCACGCGGTCCGCGAACTTCATGTAATCTGGACCGATTACGTCCTTTGCGGAGACGTAGAGCTTGGGGTCCGGGCGGCTGTAGTAGAGCCAGAGGTCGCCGGTCGATGTCGTCGGGACGGAAAACTGTCCGATGCGCAGGCCCTCGAAATAGCCCGCTGCAGATGTGTCGCCGAACGCCACGACAGTCGGGATGCCCATGGCGATCCGCAACGCCTCGACCGACAGCGTTGGAAACAGGCTCTTGCCGTCAAACCAGACCAACGGCAACTGCCGCACTTCGGCTGTCGACAGGTTGGTGTTGAGGGAAAGCGCTGCGAGGCCGGGAGCAGCCTCCCGAAGCTTCTCCAGCGGCGCCGCCACGCCCGTGAGAAAGGGCGCACCGCTGCTGGGGTCCGGACCGGACACCGCAATGCTGGCCTTCGGAGCCCCGGTCATCGGCGAACCATTCGGAGTACGCGAAAATCCAAGCACCGATGGCGACTGCGCGAGAGCCTCCGCGAACAGACCGTCATAGTCAGGCAACCTGCTAGGGTCGACGCCAGGAATTTCCTTTGCAATGCGGACCGGCGACATACGGTCCGCTTCCGGAAAGAGCACGTCGTAGCCTATCGATGCGGCGCCCATCTCCGTCAGGTTCCGCGTCATCGTCGCGAGGATATCGCGTGGCCACGGCCATTGCCCGATTTCGGCAAGGGACGCCTCGTCGATGTCAACGACCCGTACCGGATAGTCACCGGGCTCGCGCGGCTTGACCCGCTGGAATGTGTCGAATGCAATGTCGCGCATTACGGTCACGGGATACGGATCCGCGATGCGCAAGAGGCACAAACCCAGCACCAAAGCCAACGAGACCAGATACGGCGCAAAGCGATTGAGTATGCGACCCATGCCATTCCTGATCGGCCAGCAACCCGGCCGTCTTGTCACATCGGGATTGCCCGAAACTAGGTGAGTTGCACCGGTTTGCCTGAACATCCGCTGAACGAACAATCCCGCAACGTGCGGCCTTGCGCAACTCTTTGCTTGCTTGCAGGCCAAGGGATTGCCAGCATGTAGATGATGGGTCGGGGGTACGTGCCCTGCTGAGTAACAACAAGGACGGTGGGCATGGCGACAGCATTCTTCGTGTTGCTGGTTGGGCTGCAACTGAAGCACTTCGTCGCGGACTTTTTGCTCCAGCCAGGCTGGATCCTGGCTGGCAAAGGCGACATTCGGCTACCAGGCGGCTACGCCCACGCCGGCATCCACGCGCTGTTCACTGCAATCGTGCTGATGGTCGCGGGCGTGCCCATGAGTACAATTCTGGCAGTCGTCGTAGCCGAATTCGTGCTGCATTACGCACTGGATTACGCGAAAGTGCACTACTCACGCAATGTCGACATACACGCGCAGGCTTCGCGGTATTGGGGACTATTCGGTGTTGATCAGCTTGCGCACCAGTTGACCTACATGGTCATCGGCTATGTCGGACTTGCAGCGCTTGGCTTTGCCTGAGCCGACTCCGCAAGAGCCGGGTGTGAACCCGGCTTTCTGAAGCTGGCGACTGAGGTCGGGGACTACCGGCGCTTGCCTGCGGCCGGCTTCTCGACGAGCTGTGCGAGAATCTTGTCGACCAGGTCGAGGTCTTCGCGCTTGCCTTCGGCCTGCTGCTGCAGATCGACGAGGTAGGACGTGGTGTAGTAGAGCCGGCGTGCGAGCAAGGTCGCGACGAAGAGCGCGATCTCGGGCTGCGAGCCAAGGAAACCCAGCGCATCGTCGATGACATAAGCCTTGACGGCAGAGAGTGCGGTGACTGTCGCGCTCGCGGGCATATCCAGCAACGCCGACATTTCGCCGAAAATCGAGCCCGGTTCGTCGATGTAGGACACCTGCGTGTCACGACGCTGAACTTCGACCTGCCCTTCGATCAATACGAAAAGCTTGCCCTCGCTCGCGCCTTCGCGAATCAAAACCTGACCGGGCTTGAAGGTAACTGCCGACCGCCCTTTGCAATAATCGAGAAACTCCGACATCAAGCCCTCACTTGCGTACTAGTGACCCATTGTGGGCGATGGCACGGGTTTCGTCAAAGCAAAGCGTGCGCCGGACCTTCAACGCAAACACATAGCAATGCGAAGGGGGCCTTGCGGGCCCCCTTCCTGGTTCAGTGATTGTCGCGCGGTAGCCCGGATGTCTGGGCAATCCGCTGGTATTTGACCGCGGGCTTCAGGACGCCGCCATTGCCAAGCTGATCGACGATGCCGCGCTGGATTTCCTGCCACGGGGTCTGGTGGGCCGGGTACTTGTAGCCGCCCATCAGTTCGAGATCTGCGCGGCGCTTCGCAATTTCCTCGTCGGAGATCAGGATGTCAGCCGAGCCCTTGTTGAGATCGATCCGGACTTGATCACCCGTGCGGAGGATGGCGAGATTGCCGCCAGCTGCAGCCTCGGGCGAGGCATTGAGGATGGACGGCGAACCGGACGTACCGGACTGCCGGCCGTCACCGATACAGGCGAGAGAGGTAACGCCCTTCTTGATGAGATATGCCGGGGGCCGCATGTTCACGACTTCCGCCGAGCCTGGATAACCGATCGGGCCGGCGCCGCGCATGAACAGCAGCGTATGCTCGTCGATCTCGAGCGACGGATCGTCGATGCGCGCGTGATAGTCCTCGGGGCCATCGAAGACGACCGCCTTGCCCTCGAACATGCCCGGATGGACCGGGTCAGACAGGTAGCGGTCGCTGAACTCCTTGGAAATCACCGAGGTCTTCATCACGGCGTTGTCGAACAGATTGCCGCGCAACACGAGGAAGCCAGCATCCTTCTTCATCGGATCGGCGACGGTGCGGATAACCTTGGGATCCTGCACCGTCGTGTTCCGACAGTTCTCGCCGATGCTCTTGCCGTTGACGGTCGGCGCGTTCTCGCGGATGAGGCCAACCTTCATGAGTTCGTTGACCACGGCAGGTACGCCGCCGGCGTGGTAATAGTCCTCGCCGAGATACTCGCCGGCCGGCTGCATGTTCACAAGCAGCGGCACCTTGTGGCCGTGTTTCTGCCAATCGTCGATGTTGAGCTCGACCCCGATATGGCGGGCGATGGCGTTCACGTGGATCGGTGCATTGGTCGAACCACCAATGGCCGAGTTCACGACGATCGTGTTGATGAAGTTGTCCTTAGTGAGGATGTCGGACGGCTTCAGGTCCTCATGGACCATGTCGACGATACGCTTGCCGGTGCGATAGGCCATTTCCTGGCGATCGCGATAAGGCGCCGGGATTGCTGCCGAACCCGGCAGCTGCATGCCGAGTGCCTCGGCCAGCGAGTTCATCGTCGAGGCGGTGCCCATGGTATTGCAGTAGCCCGTCGACGGCGCCGAAGAGGCGACCAGCTCGATGAATTGCTCATAGCCAATTTCGCCCGCTGCCATCATCTGGCGGGCCCGCCAAACGATAGTGCCCGAACCGGTACGCTCGCCGCGGAACCAGCCGTTGAGCATCGGCCCGACCGACAGGGCAATGGCAGGAATATTGACGGTGGCCGCGCCCATCAGCATGGCCGGAGTGGTCTTGTCGCAACCGATGGTGAGCACCACGCCGTCGAGCGGGTAGCCGTACAGCGTTTCGACGAGGCTGAGATAGGCAAGATTGCGGTCGAGCCCGGCGGTCGGGCGCTTGCCGGTTTCCTGGATCGGATGCACCGGGAATTCCAGCGCAATGCCGCCGGCTTCGCGGATACCGTCGCGCACGCGGTTCGCCAGCTCCAGATGGTGGCGATTGCACGGAGAGATATCGGAACCAGTCTGCGCAATACCGATGATGGGCTTGCCGGACTGCAACTCTTCGCGGGAGATACCAAAATTCAGGTACCGCTCCAGATAGAGCGCGGTCATATCGGGATTGGCCGGGTTATCGAACCAGGCGCGCGAACGCAGTTTCCGGGGCGCGCCGCTATCCGAACTCATGCTAGTCTCCTCATCGGGCAAGAAAGCCATTTTTCGTGCAACCGTTTGGTCGCTGGCGGACCGTTACGCGCACCAAACTGGAATATCAGGTACGCGCCGAACCGGCAAGGACAGCCCATCGGTCACACTGCCACAGACTGACGTTGCGTGCTGAACGCCACCTCGAGCTGCGAGGCAACCTCTACGTGCTTGCGTGAGGCCAGGCCCGCCAGCCTCTGGACGAGAAGACGCCCGGCTTCAAGGCCAACTTCGTAGCCGCTTGGCCGCAGGGTCGTGACGGTCGACACGCGCGAGGTCGCCGAACCGCAAAGCCCCAGACTGGCGATGCCGAAGGCGCTTGGGACCATCATCTGCCGCTCGGTCGCACGGAGCAGGCAGCCCTCGGCCAGCACGTCATGCGACGCGATGACCGCATCGAGGCCCTCGTACCGGTTCAATATCGCATCGAAAACCTGTCGTGCAGCAGCCAGTGTGGTGGCGTCCTCGGTCGGAAAGACGTCGACCAATGAGGCACCGCCTTCCTCCAGACCGATCTTCAGCCCAGCGAGGCGAGGGTCGCCGCTGTCCGGGATGGTGCCGCAAAGCAGCACGCGTCGGTAGCCCTGAATACCGAGATGGCGTCCCAGCGCCTGCCCGCTGCCACGCTCGGACAGGCTGACCGCCATATCCACGGCATCGCCACCGCCCGTCCACATTTCGACGGTGGGAATGTCGTGCTCGACGAGCCTCTGTCGCGTCAGCTGCGAGGATACCTTGCTGCTGAATGCAACCCCCGCAGGCCGAAGCGGTAACGCTGCAGCCAGGACGTCCTGGTCTGAAGCGTCATTGGTCCTGGGCGTGTGGGAAAACAGAATCTGGTACTTGGAGCCTTCAAACGCGTCCGCCAGACCCTGCATGGACAGGGCAATTTCAGTATCCTTTAGGCTTGAAATAAAAACTGAAACAATAGAAGACCGACCGGATCTTAATGTTGAGGCGAACCGATTGACTATATAACCGGTCTGCCTGACTGCCTCCTCTACTCTTCGCCGGGTCTCATCCTTTACAAGATCAGGTGACGATAGCGCGCGGGAGACCGTGATGGGCGATACACCTGCGAGGCGCGCCACATCCTCGACGCGGACCGACTTGGCCACGTCGCGGTTCTTTCTGAAAGACAATTGTCCCCCCGGACATTTAAAACACCGCTATTATCGGTATGCAGTCGTGAATTGCCAATAGCTCGGCGCTGAAAATCTCCGTTCGATGCGAAGCACCTCGTTCCATTTGGCCGTGCGCTCCGAGCGCGTCATGCTACCGACCTTGATCTGATGGGAGAGGAGGCCGACGGCCAGATGGCTGAGTGTCACATCCTCGCTTTCACCGGAGCGTCCCGACTGGATGGACCGGAAGCCCACCTCCGACGCAGCCTTCGCCGCATCGATCAACTCGCTGACGGTTCCGCACTGGTTGGCCTTGAGCAAGACGGCATTGCAGGACGCTGCATCAGCCGCGGCGCGGATCCGCGTGGCATCGGTGGTGAGGTAGTCGTCCCCCACGATCTGGACCTTATGGCCAAGGCGCCGGGTGATCTCCGCAAAACCGGCGGAATCGTCTTCTGAGAGCGGGTCCTCGAGAGAGAGGATGGGATAGCGCTCGCACCATTTGGCAAGCATCTCGATCATCCCCTGGGTATCGAGTTCGCGCGTCTCAAGGCCGAGCCTGTAGCGGCCAGCGACGAAGAATGACGTCGCCGCCACGTCGAGCGCGATGCCGACATCGACCAGCGGGCGAAAGCCCGCAGCCTCGATCGCGCGCGTCAGTCGCTCGAGCCCTTCCTCGTTGGTGGTAAAGTCTGGCCAATGCCCGCCCTCGTCCGCGACGCCGGAGAGATGCCCCGAGGCATGCATGCCCTTGCCGGCTGCAATATAGACTTCTGCGATCCACTCGCAGGCTTCGTCAAAGGAGGTCGCGCCATTGGCGATCACCAGGTAGTCCTGGATATCGATGCGACCGCCGGCATGCTTGCCGCCCCCGAAGATCTGGATCATCGGTGCGGGCACATGCTGCAGCGATGGATCGATTCCGGCCAGGGCACGGAGGTGCGCCCAGAGCGGGACCTGCTTCTCGCTGGCGGCAGCCCAAGCCACGGCCTGCGACGTCGCAATGAGGGCGTTGCCGCCGAGGCGTGTCTTCTGAGCGGTGCCATCGAGATCGCGCATGACGCGATCGACCCTCGCCTGGTCTGAAGCCTCGAGCCCCCTCAGCGCTGTCGCGACCTCGCCATTGGTCGACTGGATTGCACCTCCGACCCCAAAGCCTCCAAGCCGCTTGCCGCCGTCGCGGCGATCCAGCGCCTCGCGGCTGCCGGTCGATGCCCCTGATGGGGCGATGGAGCGACCAAGGGCACCGGAGGCCAGCTCTACCTCCACTTCGATTGTGGGGCGGCCCCGGGAGTCCCAGACCTGGTGGGCGGAAACGCGCGTGATCTCGCTCATGTTGCCGCTTTCCTGCTGGTGCGGTCGATGACTTCGGACAGGGAGGCGGGCAGGTGTCGCAGCAGGTCCAGCGCATCGTTACGCACCCGAGCCCGGACGGTCTCCGACAGATACTCGACCGGGGACTTTCCGTCGATGCGCGCAAGCAGCAGACACGGGAGCAAGGTCGCGACACGCCGCTCCGCGTCGGCACGCTCCCGGTCCGGCAGGGCCGCAAGCCAGCTGGACAGCAGACCGGCCATTGCCTCGGCCAGCACCTTGCGCTGCTCCGGCAGATGGTAGGACTTGAGGATCAGGTGATTGATGCAAAAGGCGGCGTCGAATGCCGGATCGCCGAACCAGGCGCATTCCGCATCGAGCAGCACCGGCGAGGCCTGCCGGCCCCTGGGAACGAGAATGTTCTTGGGGCTGACATCCCCATGAACCAGGGCAAGCTTGGTGGTCGCCGTACGACTCAGCACCGCAAGAATGGTTTCAGCCACGGCCGGATGCCGCGACGCCGTGTACCGCAGGTAGGGATCGAGCCTCAGCGCGTCGATAAGGTGGTCGGTCGCAAAGGCCGCGGCGACCTCCCGGTCTAGCCACGTTGCGGCGTGGATCCGGCCCAGTGCGGCGCCAACCGCAGCCGCGACCGCGGGATCGACATGCCCGCCAAGGAGGTCGGCTTTCCAGAGCGTGAAGGCGTCCTCTGGCAGGTAGTCCATGACGACGACGCCGGCATCGGGATCATCAGCGACAACCCGCGGAACGACGCCGGGCACGATGGTTCCGGCGAGGCGGAGCCATGCTACCTCGTAGCGGTTGCGCTCGACCGGGGCGAGCCACTCGGTCGCGACCTTGAGCTGGCTCAGTGCCCGCTTGGCACAGAGCGCCGTGCCGTCGGACAGCGTGATCTTGACGATATCGGATGACACGCCGCCCTTCAGCGGCTCGATGGACTCGACATCCGCCTCCAGCCCCGCGGCATGCAGCAGGGGCGCCAGCACCGACGCCCAATCCGAACTGCTCATCTCCCCCTCCAGTGCGCGTGACTGCATGATCCGAGCCACTTGATTATTAGGTTAGGCAATGGAACGACTGACCACAAGGATTGCCCGAACCGGGCAACGGACGGGAGGAAGCTGATGGGTCGCCTCGACGGCAAGACGATCTTCATGACGGCGGCGGCGGCCGGCATTGGCGGGGCGACAGCAACGGCCTTCGCGCGCGAAGGCGCGATGGTGATTGCCACCGACCGCGATGCGGACGCCATAGCGCGGAAGGGCGAGGAACTGGCGCGGATCGCCCCCGGAAAGTCCCATTCTGCCTACGCGCTCGACGTGACCGACCATGCCGCGCTCCGCGCCGCGGCCGAGCGGCACCACGGCGTGAACGTATTGTTCAACTGCGCCGGCTGGGTGCACCAGGGCATGCTGGGAACGACCGACATTGCCGACTGGCAGCGCAGCTTCGACATCAATGTCACCCCGATGTTCGTTCTGTGCCAGGCCTTTCTGCCGCAGTTCATCGAAAATGGCGGCGCCTCGATCATCAACATCGCCTCGGTCGCATCCTCGCTGAAGGCGGTGACCAACCGGGTGAGCTACATGTCGACCAAGGCGGCGGTGATCGGGCTCACCAAGTCCATCGCCTTCGACTACATGAAGCACAATATCCGCGCGAACTGCATCTGCCCCGGATCGGTCGACTCCCCCTCGCTGCACGAACGCGCCAAGGCGCTGGGCGAGCATGACGAGGTGTGGAAGACCTTCGTCGCCCGCCAGCCCATGGGGCGCATGGCGCAGCCCGAAGAGATGGCGCATCTGGCGGTCTACCTCGCGAGCGACGAAAGTGCCTATGCGACCGGCGCCAATTTCATCGCCGATGGCGGGATAACCATGTGATGTCCTCTCCCCCGCTTCTTGCCGGTGCGGGAGAGATTAGCCGATGCCCGAAGGGCGGGGATAAGTTCCCCGCCTGTTTCCGCTAGGCGCTGACCATTTCGAGCAGGCTGGCGATCGATACGAAATCGACGCCGGTGCGCTCGGTGAGGCCGGTGGCGCAGGTCGAAACGGTCGAAATGCCGAGCGTGCAGCCCTCGGGCACCTGGGCTTTCGCAAAGCGGGTGGCATGGGCGTTGAGCTCGGGCACATAGAGGCCCTTGTCGCCGGCATAGCCGCAGCAGGTGATGGAATCGAGGACGATCACCTTGTCTGCCATGGCGGCTGCAAGCGCTTCGATGGCGCCCTGCTCCTTGAGCCGCTGCGCCGAGCAATTGTGATGCACGGCCAGCATTGGCAGCTTTTTCGTGATCGTGAGCCGCGGCAGGACCTCCTGCATGAGGAACTCGGCCGAATCGGACACCTTCGGGCGGGAGCCCAGCTCGCGCATGTGCTTGGCACAGGTCGAGGCGTCGGTGAGGATCGGCGTGGTCTCGTCTGCGAGGGCGGAAAGCCGGGACATGGTGGCTTCGCCCACCCGGGCGGCCTCCTCGGGGAAGCCCTTCGACTGGAAGGGTTGGCCGCAGCATTGCCCCTCGAGATGCTCGGGCACGGTGACTTCGAACCCGGCGCGCTGCAGCAGCGCCACCATGGCGTCGGGCGTGGGCAGCATGCCATTCCGCCGCGCCGGGGCACCGAAGAGGCGCGTGGCGCAGGAGGGGAAATAGACCACCTTGCCGGCGGGCGCCGCATCGGTCCGGACTGGTACGCGAGGCGCGCCGGGCCCTGGCCTGAGCGCGGGGGAAACGCGGGGGACGCGCTTCGGCGCCGCGGAATGGAGGGCATTGGCGACGCCATCGACGATGCCGTTGCCGACGATCTTGCGCGAGAGCGCCTGGACACCCAGACCCAGTTTCATGCCGCGCTCGACTGATCCGAGATTGCTGGCCACCCAATGCGCGGTCTTCCTGTCGGCATCCGAGCGCCGACGCCCGCGCTCGCCGATGACCATGGTGCCCGTCTCGATGCCGACCGGGCAGCGGAGCGAGCAGAGATTGCACGCAGCGCAGGTATCGAGCCCGGCATATTGGAAGCCTTCGTCGAGGGCCTTGAGCCGCGCCGGATCCTCGCCCGTGCTGCGAAGCCGTGCCCGCTCGCGGGTGACGGCGATGCGCTGCCGCGGCGAGAGCGTCATGTGGTGGCTGGGGCAGGCCGGCTCGCAGAAGCCGCATTCGATGCAGAGGTCGACGATCTCGTCGGCCAAGGGCATCAGCTTCAGGTTCTTGATGTGGATATCGGGGTCGGGGTTGAGCAGAACGCCGGGATTGAGCAGCCCCTCGGGATCGAAGATGCGCTTGATCTCATGCATGATGAGATAGGCCTTGGTGCCCCACTCGGCCTCGACGAAGGGCGCGATGGCGCGGCCCGTACCGTGCTCGGCCTTGAGGCTGCCGCCATAGCGGACGGATACAAAGTCGGAGAGCGCCTTGGAAAACCGGTCGAAGCGCGCGGCGGCCTCGGGGTCCATGAAATTGTCGCTCATCTGGAAATGCAGGTTTCCGGCAAGCGCGTGCCCGAAGATGATGGCGTCGTCATAGCCGAAATCATCGAGCAGTTTCCGCATGTCGATGACAAAATCGGCGAGCTTGTCGATGGGTGCCGCGACATCCTCGGTGAGCATCGAAGTGCCCTTGGGGCGCGCGGCGCCACCCGAGGCGAAGAAGCCTTTTCGCACATCCCAGAGCGCGTGTGACTTGTGCTCGTCGGGCGAGAAATCGATATGCGTCGCGCCCTCGCTCAAGAGAATGTCGACGGCCTTCTGCGTCTCGAGGGCCAGCGTCGCCTCGTCGGCGGCAGCGATGTCGATCAGGATGACCGGCGAATTGTCGGTGAAATACTGCACATAGGGCTGGATGGCGGGCAGGTGCTCGACCGTCGCCAGCGCCCGCCGCTCGATATACTCGGCAGCCGTCACGCCGGTGGTCGATTGCACGCCGCCATTGGCGAGCTTCGAGATGGCGCGCGCCGCCGAATGCGGATCCGGGAAGGGGATCAGGCCCGTCACCTTGTGCGGATGCTCGTCGATGGTGCGATAATCGACCTCGGAGACGAAGCCGAGCGTGCCCTCCGACCCGACCATCAGGTGGATGAGGATATCGATGGGGTCGTGGAAATCCACGAGCGCGTTGATCGAATAGCCGACCGTGTTCTTGATGCGGTACTTGTGGCGGATCAGGGCCACGAGTTCCGGGTCGGCCATGACTTGGTGATGCAGGCTCACGAGGCTGTCGAGCATCGCCTTGTGGCTGACGCGGAACGCCGCGACGGAGGCGGCATCGCCGGTATCGAGCACGGTGCCATCGGTGAGCATGACCCGAAGCCGCACCATGGTATGATAGGTATTGTAAGCCACGCCGCAGCACATGCCGGACGAGTTGTTGTTGACCACCCCGCCGATCTTGCAGGTGGCCTGGCTCGCCGGATCCGGCCCGAGCTTCTTGTTGTAGGGCTTGAGGACCTTGTTGACATTGGCGACGATATTCGCGGGCCCGAGCCGGACACGATCGCCCTTGTCGAGCACTTCGAGCTTCTTCCACCCGTCGCCGAGCACGGCGAGCACGCCATCGGTGATGGCCTGGCCCGAAAGCGACGTGCCGGCAGCGCGGAAGGTCAGCGGCAGGCGCTCGGCGCGGGCCGCTTCGATCACTGCCCGCACCTCGTCCTCGCTATTGACGATGACGACCACCGCCGGCACCAGCCGATAGGAGCTCGCATCGCCCGAATAGGCATAGGTCATGACCGGATCGGTCATGATCCGGTCCTTGCGGATAAGGCCGGCGAGCCGTGCGGCGACGGCGGCGCCGGCAGCGTCCTTGTCCACGGCGATGGGGGTCAGATCGTTCACGTCAGGCTCCAGCAGATCAGAACTGATATTCTAGTCTTTATCTGCTGGAACCGCGAGCCCGAATTTCGGCCCGCTCATGGACGATCCGACGACATCAGATGTCGATGTCGTCCTCGGCCCGGATGGCCGCTGCCGCATCGACGAGGATCTGCGCGACACGCAGCTGTTCCGCCGGCCCTCGGCGCGCCGCATCCTTGATGGCGCGCTTCAGCAGCTTGCGGGCTTCGTTGAGCTCGGGCTCGACATCGTCGATATCCCGATCCGGACGCTCGCCGCCTCGACCGAAGGGACCGCCATGATGCGGGCCCTGATGGCGCCCCTCAGGACGAGCTTCGTGACGCCCGCCGAAATGCGGTGCGTCCTCGGGACGTGGCGGAGGCGGGGGTGCCGTGTGCCAGCCCTCGGCGTCATGGCTCTCGGCCTCGCCGCCACGAAAGCCCTCGCTCATCTTTTCGCGCCACTGACGCACCTGCGCCCCTGCCGATCCGAGGAAATTGAGCACGGATTCAATTGCCGCGCGGTTTTCGCTCAGATGCGCCCGGCCCTCGTCGGTGATGGAATAGAGCTTCTTGTTGCCCTCGAGCTGCGAGGTCACGTAGCCGGCCTCCTCGAGGAATGTGAGCGCCGGGTAGACGATGCCAGGGCTCGGCGAATAGAAGCCCTCGGACTTCTCCTCGACGGCCTTGATCAGGTCATAGCCGTGACGCGGCTGCTGCTCGATGAGATAGAGCGCCACGAGGCGAAGGTCGCCGCTCGCCAGCATGCGGCCAACCTTGAAATTGCCGCCCCACTGCCCGAAGTCTCCGGGACCGAAATTGAAGCCGGACCAGCCCTTGAAGCCGCGCCGAGCCATCATTTCGAGCCGGCGCCATTGCCGCTCCCAGCGGTGATCGTGATCGTGCATATCATTCTCCAAGATATATC
>CAYPYV010000028.1:0-24155 GCA_964414845.1 uncultured Devosia sp.
CGCTGAGCATATAGGCGACGAGATCGGTATAGGTGTCGTCACCGAGCGAGGCCGGGCGCGACGGCGGCATGCGATCATGCGTATGTCGCCAGAGTGCGCCGACACTCTTGCCACGCCAATGGCTGTCGAAGACGGGGCCGGCGAGCGGGGGACCATAGGACCCCGTGAGGGCCGCGCCATGGCAGGTCACACAACCAGCCGCATAGGCAATTTTGCCACGATCCGCCTGCTCGGCGGTGAAGCTCACGGGCTTGCCCTGTGCAGCTTCGGTCGCGGACTGGTCGTCAGAGGCTGGAGCTTCCGATGTCGTCTCGGTCGGCGCAGCGCCGTTCGGATCATAGGTGAAGGCGAGGATGGCGCCGGGGTTCTGCATCGTCGTCGTGGTGCCGCCGGTCTTCGACTCCGCAAGCCCGCCTGGGTCGGTCGCGACATAGATGGTCTGGCCATCCGGGCTCAGTGCCACGTCACGGAGACGGTTCTCGGACTTGAAGTAGCGGGCAATGGGGCCCCTGAGTTTCTTGCCGCTATCGTCGAGCGGCAGCACATAGAGAGAGCCACGCTTGAGCGTCGTAACGAGCAGCGAATGCTCGAACCCCGGGATCGGGTTGGTCTTTGGCTCATAGACCTCGATGCTCGAGGCGGCAACGGTCGGCCAGCAGATGAAATCGATGCCGCCGCAGGCCGGATCGGCGAAATTCCAGTCCGACGGGACGGTGAACATCGTCGCCAGCGGATCGACCATCGGCTCCTTCCAGTCCGTTTCCTTTTCGGTGGGCACCGACGGGTCGATCACCAGGTCGGAGAAGGTCAACTGTTCGCACGGGGTCGTCGCGTCGGCCCAGCGTGCATATCGATAGGCCTTGTCGTCGCGGAACCCGGCGACATGCGGCCAGCCGTAATTGCCGCCCGGCACGAGAATGTTCACCTCGTCGTCGGTCTTCGGGCCCTGCTCGGAGGCATAAAGGGTGCCGTCCTCGGCAAAGGCGATGCCCTGCATGTTGCGATGGCCATAGGTGAAGACGTGGCTCTTCACGCCGTCGAGCACCGGGTTGTCGTCGGGGATCGAGCCGTCCGGATTGAGGCGGAGCGACTTGCCCTGGTACGCCATCCAGTCCTTCTTGCCGACTTCGTCGGCAGTCGGCAGCCGCTGCGCCTCGATGGGGATGCACCAGTTGCCGAGCTGGTCCTTACCGCCGTCCCCGATGGTGTAGTAGAGCTTGCCGTCCGGGCCATATTTCAACCGGCCGGAATTGTGATCGTTCTTGGCGGGCATGGCGGTTATCAGATCGAGCGGATCGGATAGCTTGCCGGAGGCCCTGTCGTAGGTCAGCCGGACGATCTTTACCCACAGGTCGTGATAAGGACTGAATCTGTCGTTGACCCAGGGAATACCACCCAGGGATTTGTCGACATAGGTGTAGGACGCATAGACATAGTCCTGACCCTTGTCCTGCAGCAGGCCGGGATCGAGCGCCATGCCAAGCAGGCCATCCTGTCCCCCAGGTGCCGAGACATCGTTGAAGCTGTAGGCAACTTGCTTGCTGCCGTCGGCGGGGTTGACGCGGATGATGCGCCCACCGGTCCGCTCTGTGACCCAGAGCCAGCCATCCGGCCCCATCGTCAGTTCCCAGGGGCCCTCGAGCCCCGAGATGATCACCTTTTCGGTGAAGGGCGTCGTGCCCATCACCACCGAGGCCGGACTATCCTGTGCGAAGGCAGGAAATGCGGCAATCGCACCTAGCACCAAGAGCGCAAGCAGCTTCTTCATCCGGGTCCTCCCAATCGGTCCGGTCGTCGTTCCGTTTTCCGCACAACCCGCGGCTGAGCCGAAGGTTCACCCAGTCGAAACGTTAATCCTGCCGTCCCGCTGGATGTACCCAGCCAAGCATCCGTTCGGCCTTCGAGGAATTGAAGAAGCTGCGATAGCCGGTCAGCGGGCTCTTCAGCGGCGTATCTGAAAAATATCGGGCGTGGATTTCGGCAGAGGGAATGTCGATCGTGGTATCGGGCGCGACGATATAGAAGGCCTCGTGCCCGGTGAAATCGGCCGTCAGGCTCTTGAGGCAGGCGTCCGCTGCCGCATCGAAACGGGTATAGGCGAACAGGTGCTTGTTCGGTGCCGGCGCATCCTCGGTGAAGTGCCTCGCGGCAAATTCGCGCTCGGGCACCACCCAGTGGAACCGCATCGACGCAATGCGGATGCCGGGGTAGAGGCGCGCGACAGCATCGCCCTGCTGCTCGCAGATCCATTTCGACAGCGAATACGGGTCCTCCGAATAATTGGGGTGCTCTTCGTCGAGGGGCAGGTAGTCGTATTTCGGATCGCGGCTGTAGGAGTGCCCGATGGCGTTGACGCTCGACGCCTGGCAGATGCGCATGATGCCGTTTTCAACCGCCGCGCGCAGCGCATTGTAGCTGCCCACCACATTGTTGTTGTGCACGACATGGTCGGGGTGCCGGCCCGGCGAGGGAATTGCAGCCATATGGATCAGCGCATCGCAGCCGGCAAAGGCCGAAACGATGGCCTCGTAGTCGCTCATCTCCGAGACGACATAGCTCACGCCGTCCTTGCGCTCCTCGGGAGACGGCCCGATCCGGTCGATACTGACGAGTTCGTGCCCGCGCTCGAGCGCGAGCTTCGTTATGGCGCGGCCGACGCCGCCGCTGCCGCCAGTGAGTGCAATCTTCATCTTCTTGCCTGTCAGCCCTGGTAGACGGCCTGGTGCAGGCCGCGAATGTATCCGATGGCATAGAGCCGGCCGAAGCTCGAATAGCCGGCATGCTCGTTGCTGTCGCCTTCGACAGTCGGTACGTGATCTGGCCGCAGGACGCCGTCGAAGCCGATATCCTTGTAAGCACGCATGCAGGCGAGCATGTCCGTCTTGCCAGCGTCGTGCCAGGTTTCCTCGAAGCGGGTCGGCACGCCTTTCACATCGCGGAAATGCACGAAGCTGATCTTGTTGCCGAACTTCCGGATGACGGAGGGCAGGTCATCGGTCATCAGGGTGAAATTGCCCTGGCACATGGTGATGGTGTTGTGGTCGGACGGCAGCATGTCGATGAGCCGCTGGTAATTGGGTACCGTGCGCATGATGCGGCTCACGCCCTTGATCGGCGTGATCGGCGGATCGTCGGGATGCATGGAGAGCTTGACGCCCGCCTTCTCGGCGACCGGCAGCACCCGCCGGAGGAAATATTCGAGCGTTTCCCAGAGCTTTTCCTCCGAGATCGGCGGGTTGGAGGTGATCGTGTCCGGGACGTCCTCGGCATTGAAGCTGGTCACGACCGAGCCGCCGCGGCTGGGCGTGGCGAAGTTGGTCCGCACCCAGTTGAAATCGGTCATCCACTCGTAGCACCAGACCGGAATGCCGAGCTTTCCCATATTGGTGAGGAGCTCGCAGACGACGTCGATTTCGGCATCGCGCCCCTCGAGCCCGCGCTTGGTCAGGTTGAGCGGCGGCCGCGCCTCGATGACACGGAGCTCGAACCCACCCTCGCGATAGCGATCCTGCATGCGCTTGAGGGGCGCGTAGTCGCAGACCCGCTCGCCCGGAAGCAGGCTGTCGGTCGGCAGTCCGCCGACGGCGAGGTCGACGCCCGCCTGCTTGGCGAGCTTCCAAAGCGGAGAGGGAGTCGGATTGATGAACTCGGCAATCTCGAGCATGGCACTATCCTTCGGCAGCGGCCCGAAGTGGGGCTGCCCATGCGGTTGGTCGATGAGCATTCGGGCCGCGACCTAGCGTGTGCCGCGACCGACCCGGTCAGACCGGTAGGAGCGTCGAGAGCTTTTCCGGAGGCAGTACCGGCTGCTCTGAATAGAGGTGACACGCGGCCGTATGCTGAGCGCCAACCTTGAACAGCGGCGGGGCTTCGGCGCAAATGGGCATGGCCCGCGGGCACCTGCCGCGGAAGCGACAGCCCCCTTCTGCAGGCTCGGCCTTGAGAATGGGCTCATTGCCCCACCTTTGGTCGAGGTTGGGCCACGGGATCGAGTCGACCAGCAACTTTGTGTAGGGGTGTTGCGGCGTCTTGATGACCGCATCGACTTCACCGGCTTCCATGACGCCGCCGCGGTACAGAACCACGATGGACTTCGCCACGTGGAAAGCAGTCGTCAGGTCATGCGTGATGTAGATGATCGACACGCCATGGTCGCGCTGCAAGTTCCGAAGCGTTTCGAGAATGTTCGCGCGCAGCGATGCATCCACCATCGATACTGGTTCGTCGGCAATCAGCAGCTTGGGCTTCAGCAGCAGCGCGCGGGCGACGTTGATGCGCTGGCGCTGGCCGCCGGATAGCTGATGCGGGAAGCGACCCAGCACATCCTCGGGGCGCAGTCCCACGGCAGTCAGCGCCTCTTCCATGCGGGCCCTGGCCTGCGCCTTGGTTTGAGCGAGCTTGAACCGCTTGATCGGCACCGTCAGCAGGTGATCAACCGTATAGAATGGATTGAAGACCGCGAATGGATCCTGGAAGACCGCCTGCACTTCGCGTCGGTAGGCGAGCCGCTCGTGGCCATGGAGTGAAGTGATATTCTTGCCGCGAAACAGGATTTCGCCGGTCGTGGGTGCGGTGAAACCCAGCAGCAGCATGGCAAGCGTTGTCTTGCCGCTGCCGCTCTCTCCCGCCACCGTGAGGATAGTGGGTTCGTTCTCTTCGAGCGTAAGCGAGATATCTTGCAGCGCAACGGTCGCCTTGGCGTTGATCAGCCCCCGCTGGTAAACCTTGGACACATGCTTCAGTTCAAGAAGATGGGGCATGTCAGGCATCCTTGCCGAAAACGTGGCAGGTCACGATGCGGCCATCCGGCAGCGTATCGACCGCGGGGCGGGTGGTGGAGCACGTCGGCTGCGCATAGCCGCAACGCGGATGGAAGGCACAGCCTGTAGGCAGTCTGAGCAGCGACGGCGCGAGACCTGGAATGCCTTGGAATACGCCTTTGTTGTTGAGATTTGGCAGGCTAGAGATCAGCGCCCGCGCATAGGGGTGCCGCGGGTCTGTGAACATCTGCCGGACAGTCGAGACTTCGACCAGACGCCCCGCATACATCACCGCAACCTTGTCCACGAACTGGGCCATCAGCCCCATGTCGTGACCAATGAGAATCACGGCTGCATTGATCTCATCCTGCACACGGTCGATGGTTTCCATCACTTGGCGCTGCGTCACCACGTCGAGCGCCGAAGTCGGTTCGTCGGCGATGATGACCTCTGGCTTGAGCAGGATGCCGATGGCGATGCAGACGCGCTGCTTCATGCCGCCGGAAAGTTCGTGGGCGTACATGCGGAACACGCTGGGATCGAGGTCCACCGAGCGGAGTGCAGCGACGCAGCGGTCGTTGATGGCTGTGCGTGACTCACTCGGAAGGTGCGACTTCACCGCATCCACCATCTGCGCGCCAATGCGCATCACGGGGTTCAGCGAATTCATCGCGCCCTGCGGGATATAGGCGATCTTCGAGAGGCGCGCCTTGCGGATGCCCACTTCGTCCAGCGCCGTAAGGTCGGTGCCACCGACAATGACATGGCCGCCTTCGATCCGTCCTGGCGGCTTGATCATCCGCATCATGGCGAGGGCAAGGGTCGACTTGCCCGAACCCGATTCGCCCACCATGCCCAGCTTTTCGCCGGCACCGAGGGTAAAGCTGACATCGTCCAGCGCCTTGGCTCGTCCGCTATCAGTGTAATATGTCACTTCAAGATTGCTTACCCGAAGCACTGGCTCGGTGCCCGCGGCAGGGACGGGTGACGGGCGACCGTCCGGCCGCGCCTGCATCTGCAACTGCGTCATCTGTCGTTACTCCGTCCTGCGAACGCGCGGATTTGCCAATTCGTCGAGGCCCATGTTCACCAGCGCGAGCGCGCCGAGGATCAGGATCATCGCGAAGCTTGGCTCGAGCGGCCACCACCACCAACCATTGAAGAACGCGCCCTGCGTCTGAGCTGCCCAGATGATGTTGCCGAGTAGCGGTTCGCGAAGCGGCCCGAGGCCGAGGACAGCAAGATAGAAGGAGGCGAAAACCGCCGCGAAGACCTGTCCGACGAAAGCCGCCGCAATGAAGGGAAGGAGATTTGGCAGGATTTCCTTGAAGATGATGCCCAAGTCGGACACGCCAGAGAGCTTGGCCACAGAAACAAACTGCCGCTCCTTCATGGTGAGTACCTGTGAGCGGATGACGAGCGTCGGCCCCATCCACGCCAACATCACGACGATGAGCGCCATGGTAAGGATGGTGACGTCACGTTTGTCGAGCGAGCCGGCGACCACGACCTGGATCAGCAGCACCGGGATAGGGGTCAGGATCTGGCAGATGGTGCGGATGATAGTATCCACCCAGCCGCCGAAATAGGCGGACGTGAAGCCCAGCACGACGCCGATAAGCGTGCCGATGCCGCCAGCCAGAACGCCGATCAGGGCAGTCTGCCACATGCCCACGACCATGGCGGCGTACAGGTCGCGGCCAAAGAAATCGGTACCGAGCGGATACCTGAGGCTCGGCGGCTTCTTTGGCGCTGCCGATAGCGGATAGGCGTGCTTGGGGTCGATCACCATGAAGCCGATGACCGTGAAAAGCACGAGCGCGAGCAGGATCACGAGCCCGATTGTAAGGCTCTTGTTGCGCCGCAAATACCCGAGGGTAAGCACCAGCGGGCTGGGGTGCAGGGATTTTTCCGGCGCGCCGGAAGCGTTGGCGATAGCCATTCTCTGGTGCTCCTACTCGTCGTTCTTGATGCGCGGATCGAGCAGCGGATAGACGAACTCCAGCAGCGTCATCAGCGTGGCGATGGCAATCGTTGTGAACAGCACGATGCCGTAGATCACCGGGAAATCATTCGCCCGAATGGCGTTGTTGAGCGTGGTGCCGATGCCGGGGAGGCCGAATATGCCCTCCACCACGACGGCCGCGGAAATCACCGAGCCCAGCGCCAGGGCAAAGGCAGTGACCTGCGGCAGGAGCGCATTGCGCAGATAGTAGTCGCGGAATATGCGGCCGCCGCCCAGGCCCTTGTGCTCGGCGAAGTTCACGTAGTCCTCGCCTTGGATGGTGACACCCATGCCACGCATGGAGAGAACCCATCCGCCGACCGACCCGAGGATCAGCGACAGTGCCGGCAAGATCTGGTGCTTCAGCAGATCAAGAATGAACTCGACGGAGAAATTAGGGACGATACCGATAGAGTAGGCGCCACCGAGTGGTAGCAGTTTCAGCCTGAACCCGATGAAGAAAAGCAGCAGCACGCCCATGATGACGGGCGGAATGCCGGTGAGCAGCACGAACGGCGTTGCAACGGCACGCATCCAGCGAGGCGAGCGGGGCCACGCAGCGACAGCGCCGAGCAGATTGCCGATGATGAAGCTGATCACGGTGGTAACCAGCAGCAGCCAAATCGTCCAGGGCAGAGACTGGACAATCAGGTCAAGCACAGTCGAGGGGTATCTGTTGAGCGAGTAGCCGAAATCAAATCGGACGATGTTGCCCAGGTATTCGAAATACTGTTGCAGGAGCGGCTTATCCAACCCGAACTGCTTCTCCATGCTCGCGACGATCTTTTCGAGGTCGCCAGGCGAAAAGCCGCCGCTACGGGCCAGTTCGGCGAAGCGCTCGCGGATCGCGTTCCGCGGCGAGAGGCGGGGAATGAAAAACACGATGGTCGACGCAGACCATATAACAAGCAGCAAGAACAGTATTCGTTTCGCGACGACCTTGAGGCTCACCCGATTGCTCCCAAACCATAAGTCAATAGGGGCGGGATGCGCCGTAGCGCACCCCGCTTGCTGGGTTTACTACTTGCCCGAGGGCTGCAGGCTGGTCACGACCAGCAGACCGGTCTGAGCCCAGAAGGCACCATTGGTACCCATGGCCAGGTTGTCCTTGGTCGGCCAGTTCTTCCAGTAATGCTGGTTGTAGGCGATGCGGTGCAGCCACTGGATGACCGGGATGTCGATCTGGTCACGCCAGTAGATTTCCATCGCCTTGACCGCGCCTTCGAAGAACTTCGGGTCGTCCGACGACAGCGGAGCGATTTCGTCGAGGATCTTGTCGTACTCGGGGTTCGAGTAGCGCGAGAAGCGGTTGTTGCCCGCCGACGTACCGATCGATGCCGAGTACTTGCCGTGGAACAGGTTGAAGGCTTCGAACGGGTCCTTCAGGCTGGCACCATGGCCGAACATATAGAGGCCGGCGACACCGTCCACCATGTTCTGGTAGGCGTCGGTTCCGAAGTTGACCGAGGCGTCAAAGCCGGCATTGCGCAGCATTTCGACGAGGATCGGCACGATGTCGGAGTGGATGCCTTCAAAGCCCTGGATGGTGGTGTTGACGGTCTGGCCGTCCTTTTCCCACATGCCGTCGCCGTTCTTGGTGAAGCCGGCCTCTTCCATGAGCTTTGCGCTCTGGTCGAGATCGAACAGGCCGGGCTGGTACTTTTCTTCCAGCGCCTTCACTTCGGGCGAGTCGGCAAACTTCTGGAGGCCCGGATAGAGCGGGAACGGATAGATCGTCGAGATCTTCGCGCCTTCGTACAGGATCTCGTCGATCATCTCGCGATTGATAGACAGGCTCATCGCACGACGGACCTTCGGATCGCTATACGGCTCGAGCTGGGTGTTCATCCAGAGCGAGTTCGGCCACCAGTCGAGATAGCCATAGGGCGACTCGTTGCCGGCATGCGTGGTGATCTCGGGGTTCTGGGCAAGAATGTTGCCGATCACCGAGGAGCGCATGTCGAGCGCAGAGTCCATCTCGTTGTTCACGAGACGCTGCGCCACGGTATCCATGTTCTGGCCGACCTGGCCGCCGAGGTTCACGTAGATCACGCGCTTCACGGCAGGTTCGGCGATACGGCCGGCCTTTACCGCCCACCAGTCGGGCCGAAGGTTGTAGATCTTCTGGTTCATGTTCCATGCGACCAGCGAGTACGGGCCCGAATGCGGGATCTCGGTGCCGCCGGCATAGGCGTTCACGTCAGCCTGCTTGCTGAGCGCATGCTCGGGAACGATCGGAATACCCGTATCGAACTTCTCGGTCAGCACTTCGAACTTGAAGCGCGGGGCCGGAATCTTGAACTTCACCTCGACGGTGAGTGGATCCTTCGCGGTCACGCTCTCGACAAACTGGTTGAAATGCGCGTGGTAGGGCAGCTTCTCGTTCTTCATCTGCCCTTCGAACGTGAACACGACGTCCTTCGAACTGACGGGCGTGCCGTCAGACCAGGCGGCGTCCTTGTTCAGCTTGATCTCGAGCGCAGTAAACGTGTTGTCCGTATATTCCATGCTGTCAGCCAGCCACGGAATGTACTTGTCCGAGAAGATGCCGAAATACATCAGCGGCTCCCACATCAGGACGTTACCTTCCTGATGTGTATAGCCGGGCACGGCCCAAGGATTGGTGACCCCGATCGGCGAGCCGATAGACCAGCCGAGGATCAGTTCCTGATTGCGCGGCAGATCCGGCAGGGGCGTAGCCGGCGCGATTTCGGTCGGCGCGGCCGCAGTCTGCGCATAGACGGCAACAGGAGCGAGCATTGTGCTCAGCGCCAGTGCCGCTGCATATAGAACCTTTTTGACCATGAGACAGATTCTCCCTTGTACTGTCTGTGGAGTGTTATGGATTTGCTGCTTGTGTTGCTGTGACTGGTGCAGCGGCCAGCACGATTATCTACCTCCCAAGATAACCTGCTATTCGATGGTACGAACGGCCACCGATCTCCTCACCGGCTCTACCGTCCTGCGGCGGATTCGGTCCGCCGTCTGTTTCGTGATCGCTCCGGCAACGTCAGCGCAATCGATTGCATAGTCATTGCGCAAAGCGGTTCGGAGTGCAACCCGCTTCAACACTGCAAATGGGCAAGCAATCGGCAGCTCGTCACGCCACTTTGCAGTAAATTGCGAGATATTAATTGGATTGCAGGCAACAAAAGCCTATGGCCGGCCCACCGACGTAAACTCCTCCCCTCGCCGGTTGCCGCCGTTCTCCCTACTGCGGCCCGGTTTTATTCTTTTTTCAAGCGTTACCCACCGGGCAAGGTGCTGTCAACTCACGGTTTGAGCGCCAGCACGCGTCTCATTTTCCTATCGATCGAACACGAACCGGTATGGATCGTGTATGATCTTCAGTGAAGCACGCATCATAGATGGGCCGCAATCCTGAACGAAAGAGGAACATAATCTGAATGGCGGGCGAAGTGGCCTTCACACTGCGTCCGGTGTCGGCCGCGGGCGCGCGGATGTCCGGCTTGTCTTGCGGGTCGCCGGCCGATCTATACTGCTGGTGCCATGACCTTTCGATTCCTCCACACGGCCGATTGGCAGATCGGGAAACCCTTCCTGCAGGTGGAGGGGGATGCCGGTGCGGAACTGCGTGCCGAGCGCCTCAGGGCTGTCGAACGGATCGCATCACTTGCGCGCGAGCGACAGCTCGATGCCGTGCTGGTTGCCGGCGACGTGTTCGACAGTAACGAAGTTGAGGGTCGCACCATCCATCGTGCCATTGAGGCAATGAAGGGATTTTCCGGTCCCTGGGTGCTGTTGCCCGGCAACCACGACGCGGCGCTGAGCCACTCGGTGTGGACGCGAGCGCGGGCGATGCAGCTGCCGGCCAATGTCATTATTGCGGATAGACCGTCACCCGTCATCCTTTGGGGCGACCGTGCCGTTGTCTTGCCCGCGCCGCTGCGCCGTCGACGCGAGACAGAGGACCAGACGGAATGGTTCGACGCGGCCCAAACGCCGCCGGGTGCCATCCGGGTCGGCCTTGCGCATGGCGCGTTGCCGGGACGCCTGCCTGAGGCAGCAGAATCGCAGAACCAGATTGCCCCCGACCGCGCCAGCAAGGCGCGGCTCGATTATCTTGCGCTCGGAGACTGGCACGGCCAGCTCAAGATTGCCGACCGCACCTGGTATGCGGGCACACCGGAGACCGATCGGCATCGCGAAAATCTCTCGGGCGCCGCCCTGCTGGTGGAAATCGATGCACCCGGCGCCGAGCCGCGCATCGAGAGCATCCGGACCGGCGGCTTCCACTGGCACCAGCTGCAGCTTGAACTGATCGACGGCAGCGTCGAGCGCGCAATTGCCGCACTGCATGAACTAGCCCAGTCCGCCCATCGCCGTGTCGTGGCATTGAAGCTCCTGGGGGCAGTGAGCCTGGCCGAACGCTTTCGGCTCGAACAGGAGCTGAGCATCTGGCGGGCACGGCTGCATTGCCTCGACGCCGATCTGTCCGGTCTCATCGAGGAGCCGACGCTGGAAGACCTCGACGAACTCGACATGTCGGGTTTCGTTCGACTGGCAGTGGAGCGGCTGAAGGCCGAAGCGGAGGGTGGGACGGCAGAGCAGGCGGCGCTCGCCCGCACGGCACTTCGGATGATCTATCTCGACCATCGTGCCGAGGACGGACGCTGAGATGCAGATCAGCCGTATCGAGATCCGCAATTTCCGGAAGCTGCCGCACAAGCTGATCGAAGGCCTTGCGCCGGGACTGAACGTCATCGTCGGTGACAATGAGGCGGGCAAATCCACCGTACTTGCAGCCCTCAGGGCGGCGCTGTTCGAGCGACATCGGCTGACGGGCGAGCATGCTCGCGCCATGCAGCCCTATGGGCAGGCGCTGCGGCCAGAGGTGGAGGTGGATTTCGCCCTTCGTGGTGAAGCCTATCGTCTGCGAAAGGCCTTTGTGCAGAAGCCGGAGGCTCTGCTGATTGGAGGCGGGCGGCAGTGGCAGAATGACGAGGCGGACGAACAACTGGCTCGGCTGCTGGGCTTCACCCCGCCGGGCCGCGGCGAGACCAAGCCCGAGGAACATCACGGCATTTTCGGGTTGCTTTGGGTGGAGCAGGGGGCAGCGCACCGCTATCCGAAAATCCCCGGCATGCAGGGTCACCTGTCTTCGGCGCTCGAGCAGGAAATCGGCGAAGTTACCGGCGGCGAGCGGGGGCGGCGTCTGCTGGCGGCGGCCGAGGCGCGCTACGGCCGGCACTGGACGCGGACCGGCCGGGCCCGAGGAGCGAGCGAGGAACTCGCTGCCCTGCGTGACCGACTGCTCGGCGATTGCGCGCGCCTAGGACAGGAACTGCGTGATCTCGACGACAAGGTCGATACGCTCGCGACAGTCGTCGCGCGGCTCGAGCGCTACCGGGCGGATGGTACATTGGAAGAGGCGCGTGACCGGCTGATCTCAGCCGAGGCTGCGGCGCGCGCCCTGGATGGCTTGGAAGCTGCCCGCCGATCGACCCTGGCCGAACGTGATGCCGCGCGGTTGAGGGCAGACGCGCTTGACAAGGAATTGCTGAGCCGGCGGCGGCTTGCCGAGGCTTTGTCGACGAGTTCAACACGCCGGCAGGCCGCGGAGGCAGCGACCAGAGAGGCGCGACAGGAAGAGTCGAGCGGCAGCGCGATGTTGGGTTCGGCCGAGGTTGCCCTCGCAGCTGCCATTGCCGCGGATCAAGCGGCCGCCAGCGCCTTGGCCGCACATGAAGCCCGCGAAAAGCGGACCCAGGTGGCCGAAGATCTCGCACGGCTGGAGGTGCAGGTCGCGGCGATCGACACGGCCGAAGCGGCGCGGCAGGCTGCCGAGGTCGCCATTGCCGGGGCTCGCATCGACGCGGCTCAGCTTGAAAAGCTCGAAAAGCTTGGGGATGGAGTGGCGACTGCGCGCCAGCGCCTCGCGGCGGCGAGCGTGCGGCTGACGCTGGTTCCCGAAGCGGGTGGCCGGCTCTTCCTTGACGGCGAGGCCGTTGCATCCAGTGAGATCGTCTTGTCGCGCGATGCGGTGCTCGACATCCCGGGCTACGGTCGTATTGAGCTTCATCCCGGCGGCGGCGTCTCTGGGTTAGGCGAACAGCTCTCGGCCGAAGAGCGTCGGCTTGCCGACGCCTTGTCGGTGTTGGGTGTCGCGGACATCGTGGTGGCAAGACAGCGGCTCGCCGAGCGCAGGCAGGCCGAGGCCGATAGGGCGCAACAGAAGAAGCTGCTTGAAACCCTTGCCCCCGATGGGGTCGCGACGCTGCGCGAGCGGCTGGGGCAGCGCCGGGCCGAGCTCTCGGTCTTGCCGAAGCCGGATCTTCCCCTATCCGGCACGCTGGCAGAGAGTCGTCGTGCGCGCGACGCGGCCACCGGAGTCCGCCAGGCGGCGGAGCGGACACTGAGCATGGCGCGAGATCGGCTAGCTCAGGCGCGCACGGCAGCCGCGCTATCAGCGCAAGCGTTGCGCCAAATCGAAGAGGAGGGAGCGCGGCTCGCCGCAGAAATCGCCATGCTCGAAGCGGCGCGCAGTACGTCGCAACTCGACGCAGAGCGCAACGAGGCGCTTGCGAATCTCGCCACTGCCGATGCGCGGCTTGTTGATGCCGAGGCAGCGCTCGCGAGCGCCGATCCGGAGGCGACGCGGCTCGATCTCGGACGGAAGCGCGCCGCCGTCACGACACTCGAAGCCGATATCCGTCGGCTCGAGGAACAGAGGCTGCAGCTCGAAGGCGCACTCAACGCCCTCGGTCAGCGCGGCCTCGGCGAACAGCTTTCGGCCCGGGAAGGCGAACTGGCGCGCACCGAACGGCAGCTTGCGACGGAACTGCACGAGGCGCAGGCGGCAAGGCTGCTGTTCGAAACCCTCAGCGCTGCGCAACGGGAGAGCAAGGAGCGTTGGCTTGCGCCCGTCAGGTCGGCGGTAACGCCGTATCTTAGGCTTCTCGCGCCGGACAGCAGCGTTGTGCTCGACGAAGATACCCTCGAATTGAGCGAGGTTGTGCGCAACGGGGTGGTCGAGCCTTTCGCCAATCTGTCCATGGGCGCACGCGAGCAGGTGGCAGTCATCACCCGTCTTGCGCTGGCGGACCTGCTGCGCGAGGCCGGACAGCCTTCGACGGTGCTGCTCGACGATGCTCTCGTCAACTCGGATGCCGCCCGCCTAGACCGTATGCATCTCGTGCTGCACAAGGCCGCCGAGAAGCAGCAGATCATCATCCTCACCTGCCGCGAGCGCGATTTCCTGGCCCTTGGCGCACCGATATTCCGGTTGTAGACGCGGCTCAGTAAGTCGCGTTGAAGGGTTTCAGGGCTTTATACAACGCGCCATACTTTTCGAACTTGTCGTCGTAGTACGACTTCAATGCCCGATCTGGCGTGAAGCTGTGGTCGAAGCGCACCAGCCGATCGACTGATTCTTCAAGGGATGTCGCCAGTCCGATACCGAGCCCGGCAAGAATTGCGGCACCCACGGCTGCCGCATCCGGCACGGCGACGCGCTTCAACTCATAGCCCAGTGCATCGGCGCGAATCTGGCACCAGAGGTCGGACCGCGACCCGCCGCCCCCGATATGGACAACCGAGGGCTTGAGCCCGGAGGACTTTTCCAGCGCCTCAAAGGCGAGACGGGCGGAAAAGGCCACGCCTTCCAGCACCGCCCGCGCCATCTCAGCCTTGCCGGCGCGCGGATCGAGCCGCGCAAAGACACCGCGGCTGGCGGCATCCCATAGTGGAGCCCGCTCGCCCTGGAGATGCGGCAGGAACAATGGCACGGCATCCGAGGGGCCGATTGCGGCGGCGGCGTCGCATATCGCCGCCGGATTGGTTTCGAACAGCTGCGCAACCCAGGCGAGTGCCGCGCCGCCCGATTGCGTCGGCGCGGCATGCATGGTGATACCCTCGACCGGCGGGAAAGTGATGACACCCGGAGTCGGGATGACCTGCGACGACACGATGCCGGGGATTTCGCTCGTGCCCGACTGGTACATCGCGTCGCCGTTCCGCACGACTCCGGTGCCGAACATGCCGCACCACGCATCCATGGTGCCCAGCACGACCGGTGTATCCGCGCAGGGAAGGCCGGGTCGGACCCGGCCCACGACGGTCGTAAATGGACGCAGTGGCGGTAGAAGTTCGGCCGCTCGTGGTACGAGATCGAGCAACTCGGCGACATAGCCGGCCGTATCCACCAGTCCGACAGCGGAAATGGGATCCGCGGCAAGCTCCCCGGTGAGGTGCAGCAATACATAGTCACGCGGGGCGAGCACATGCCGGGCTTGGGCAAAGAGCTTGGGATCGTGGGCCGCGACATGGGCGATACGGCTCAGTGCATGGCTTGCATCGATGGGGATTGGCGCGCCGAACCAACGGAGCTTGTCGGCAATCGTGGTTCGTGCGTCGAGCGCCTGTGCCGCCTCCGCAGCGCGACCATCCTGCCAGGTGATTGCGGGCATCAATGCCGCGCCGGCGGCGTCGACGAAGACATGAGTGTTGACCTGCGACGAGAGCCCGATGGCGGCTAGTCCCGAGAGATCATGGGCGGTGGCGAAGTCGGCGAGCGCAGCAAGCACAGCATGCCACCAGTCCGATGGCTGCTGCTCGGCATGCCCGGGCGCTGGCCGCTGCATGGGATAGTGGCGCGTGCTCGAGCCAAGCCGCTCGCCGTCTGCGCGCAAAAGCACAGCCTTCAGCGCCGTCGTGCCGATATCGAGGCCGATAAGGGTTGCTTCTGCCAAAATCCCCTCCGTTTTGCCCGTAGCCGCCGGGCGCTCCGTCCCCTATAAAGTGCGCAGGGCGCAAACAAAACAACCATGACCACAAAGGGTCGAGGGAACGGTATTGGCGCCAAGTCGACCACAGGAGGGCTCACCCGAAATGATGAAATCTGCTCTGCGCATCGGCATCGCTGCCGCCGCCATGTTGACCGCCGGCAGTGCGCTGGCGGCAAAAGTCGCCGTCATAACACCTTATCTCAGCCAGCCTGGCACACAGTTCTATGTCGAGGCCTTCCAGGGCGTCGCCAAGGACAAGGGCTGGGACGTGAATGTGATCGACACCGCAGGCGACGTCGCGGCGGTGATCAGCCGCATCGAGGACATGGTGACCCAGAAGGTCGATGCCATTGTCATCAATGTTGATCCGAGCCAGGTGACCGCCGGCCTCGAAGCCGCCAAGGCCGCCAATATCCCGGTTTTTGGCATGGACGCCGGCGCCAACGCTCTCTTGCAGACCAATGTGACCTCGAACGGCTACGCAATGGCCGCCGAGACCTCGACCTATGTCGCTGACCGCATTGGTGGCGCCGGCAAGGTGGTGATGTTCGTCTTCGACGCCTTCCCGCCCGTACAGGTGCGTGGCGTGATCGCCGATGCCGTGTTCAAGAACTATCCCGATATTCAGGTGCTCGATCGCGTAACGCCTGACGTGTCCGATGGCGGTATTGCTGATAGCCGTGCCAAGATGGAGGCTATCCTCACCGCCAACCCGGAGCCGGGTTCGATCAAGGCCGTTTGGGCCGCATGGGATCAGCCGGCGCTGGGCGCGCTGCAGGCCATCGAGGCTGCCGGCCGCCAGAACGAAGGCATCGTGATCACCGGTATCGACGCCAATCCGCAGGCTCGCGAAGAGATTGCCAAGGGTGGTAATTTCGAGGCCTCCGTTGCACAGGACTTCAAAGGCATCGGCGCGGCGACGGCCGACGCGGTCGCCCGTGTGCTGGGCGGCGAGACCCTGAAGCAGCATGTGATCTACGTGCCGACCAAGCTGGTGACTTCGGCCAACGCAAAGGAATAAGCGTTCCGAGCCAATGCTTTGAGGGCGCTGCCCATTGGCGGCGCCCTTTCGCTTGACGGGGTACTGGATGCTGCTGCTCTCCCTGAAATCGGTCACCAAGGCCTATAGTGGCGTGCCTGCGCTAAGGGGCGTGTCACTTGAGATTGGCGCGGGCGAGATCCACGCGCTGATGGGCGAGAACGGGGCGGGCAAATCCACGCTGATCAAGATCTTGGCCGGAGTGGTTGCACCTGACACGGCGGAGATCGCCATTGATGGAAAGCCGGTGACGATCGATGGTGCGGCGGGCGCGTATAGGCTTGGGCTCCGCTTCATCCACCAGGAAATGAACGTGGTCCCGGCGCTGTCGGTGGCCGAGAATATCTCGCTGGCGCGCCCCTATCCCACCCGGGCCGGCCTGGTGGACTGGAGGGCACTCAACGCCCGGGCGCGAGAGGCGCTCGAGAAACTCGGCATCACCCATATCGATCCGCGCCGGAAAATGGCTCGGCTTACCCTTGGCGACCAGATGCTGGTGCGCCTCTCGGCCGCTTTCCTGTCGATAGAAGGCAATCCGGCGCGGCTCTATGTACTTGATGAGCCGACCGCCGCCCTCACCAGGGAAGAAAGTGAGCGGCTGTTCCGCGTGTTGAGGGAAATCCGCGCGGGCGGGCAGTCGGTGATCTATGTCTCCCACCGGCTCGACGAGGTGATGGCACTCTGCGACCGCGGCACCGTGCTGCGCGACGGGGTGAACATCGATACGGGCCGAATGGCCGAGATAACACATGATGATCTTGTTGCCATGATGATCGGCCGCAAGGCGCAGGAGGCATATCCGGCGCCGACGACTGCCGCTTCTGATCGCCTCGCGTTCCGAATGACGGACGTGAGCGGCGGCGGGGTAGGGCCGTTCAGCCTCGATGTCCGGTCGGGTGAGATCCTGGGTATCGCAGGACTTGCCGGGATGGGGCAGCGGGCGCTGCTGCGCATGGCATTCGGCGACCTCGGCCTGCGGGGCGGCAGGATGGAGCTTGGGGGCGCGCCCTATCGACCGCGCAGCCCCGCAGAGGCTTGGCGGCAGGGTCTTGCCTATGTGCCGGCCGAGCGCCGTGCCGAGGGCCTGGTGCTCGGCCGCCCGATCTTCGAGAACATGACACTCGCCAAGCTCAGGGCCCTGAGCGGCGGCGGAGTATGGCTTCGCCCGCGCGCCGAAAAGGCGCTCGCCGGGCAACTGGGGCAGGACGTGAAGCTCAAGGCACGCGGAGTGACGCAGCGGGTAAAGGAGCTGTCAGGCGGAAACCAGCAGAAGGTGGTCTTTGCCCGCGCGCTCAGCACCAATCCGCGCGTGCTGGTGCTCGATGAGCCGACGCGCGGCGTCGATGTGGGCGCAAAATTCGACATATACAGCCTCATCCGCGAGATGACGTCGCGTGGGATGGCGGTGATCCTCGTCAGCTCGGACCTGCCCGAGCTTCTCGGCATGGCTGACCGCATCGCGGTGCTGCGCGATGGGCGCATCTCCACTACCGTCTCAGCGCGCGGGCTCGGCGAAGACGCACTGATCAATCTCTGTTACGGCCGCACCACAAGCGAGGCTGCGTGAATGCTCCAGATATTCCGTCGCTACGGCACCCTGATCGGCTTTGTCGCCATCGTCGTGTTCTTTTCCGTGATGCTGCCGGGGACCTTTCCAACCGCGAGGAACTGGCTCAACATCACCCAGCAGCTTTCGATGCTGACAGTGGTCGCCGCCGGCATGACGATCGTCATGGTAATGGGTGATTTCGACCTCTCGGTCGGCTCGATGGCAACGCTCTCCGGTATCGTCGTCGCCGTGCTGTTCGTGGCCGGAGTGCCCGTGCCCGCCGCGGTGACCATCGCGCTTGCGGTCGGTCTTGCAGGGGGTCTGGTCAACGGCATGCTGGTGAGCCTTGTGGGCATTCTGCCTTTTGTGGCGACCCTCGCGACCCTCACCATCTTTTCGGGCGCGGCCTTCGTGATCTCGGGCGGCAAGACCATCTCCGGACGCGCCATCCCGGAGGATTTCTCGGACTTCGCCAAGTCCGGCATACCGTTGGGCGAAATCGGCGGGGTGGCGGTAAGCCTGCCGACACTCACCATCGTGGCGGTGCTCGTGGTGGCGCTTGTCTATATCCTCCTTGAACAGACCAGCTTCGGCCGGCGGCTCTATGCCATTGGCGGCAATATCGAGGCGGCGCACCTGGCGGGTGTTGCGGTCAAGCGGCTGAAGCTACTTGCATTCTCGCTCACGGGCCTCGCGGCTGCCGGGGCCGGCCTCATGTATGCGAGCCGCGTCGCATCGGCCAATCCGACGCAGGGCTCCGGCCTGATGCTCAATGCCATCGCCGCGGTGTTCCTCGGCATGTCGATGAGCGAGGAAGGGGAGCCGCGCATTCTTGCGACTGTGCTCGGCGTGCTGATCCTCGGCGTGCTCGACAATGGCCTCACACAGATGAGCGTCGATTCCTATGTGCGACAGATCCTGGTGGGGGCGATCATCGTACTCGCCGTCGCAGCCAGCGCGCTGGGCAAGCGGGCCCGGCGCTGACCCTTCCGCTTGACCGCGATGGATAAAGTGGGTCACGTCGCTTCCATGGGGACCGATAATGACAGCCATCTTGCTCCAGAGGCAAAATCCGGCTCGCTGACCCGCGACGCGGTGGAGCGTATCCGCCACGCCATCGTCACCGGGGGGCTGGAGCTGGGCGAGCACCTGAGCGAGACGCTTATTGCCAAGGCGCTGGGCATGAGCAAGGCACCGGTGCGCGCGGCCTTCATTGAACTGCGCGAGGAGGGGCTGGTGACCGTGGTGCCGCAATCGGGCACCTATGTCTTTTCGCCTGGCCCCGACGAGTTGCGCCAGATGAGTGCCTTCCGCGCCCTGCTTGAAGATCGGGCGTTGCGCGACGCCTTCGCGCGGGACCCGGACTATGTGATTTCGGGCTTTGCCCGTCTCGTCGAGATCATGCGGCAGGCGATCGCGACCTCGGATTGGGACGCCTATCGGCGCGCCGATACCGAGTTCCACCTCGTGTTCCTCAACGCCTGCGACAACCCCTATATCGCCAAGGCGCACAATCTCACCGCGTCGGCGCTCGAGGCGTTGCGCGTGCGTTTCCAGGGCGGCGAGGGCAGCTTCCGCGCCCGCAGCTTCGGCGAGCATGTCGAAATGCTGGAACTCCTGCGGCTTGGCGCCTTGGACGCCGCCTGCGATGTGCTCAGGAAGCACATCCTGCTGATCAACGAGTGGGTGAATACCAGCCCATTGCAGCCGGGCCGCATGACCCGCAAGGAGAAGGCCGAGGGCCGCGACTATCGCGCGGTATTCGCGCGATGATATGCTGTGCAAGAGCCTCAGCTTTTTGCAAGGGAGCGCACAGTGTTGACGCTCGACATCTCAAGTTATGATGACGATCCGAACGACCGCGTCGAGCGGCTGATCAAGGTACTACCCAAGATAGAATCCTCGGGATTTGCGGCAGCGACGAAACTGTGGACTTCAATGAACCGCATTGATGCCTTCGTAGCCGAAATTGCGGAAATGCCCCGGCATCAAGTCCCCGGGCTTCTGCTTGATTTGGGGGACGACTTCACGCTGTCGCTGACAAGGTTTTCGTTGCCCGGAACGCTGCTTGCTGAGGCGAGGGTGGCCTATTCGTCGCAAACTCAGCCGCCAAAGATCGAGTGCCGGTCCTCCATCCAGTTCACCACGGGCCTGTGGGCACTGGACAGCTTCGTCATGCAATTGAAGGCAATATCCGCTGCCGGCAGTGGCATTGCCGTGCTTGAAGGGAATGCCAATCGGTAGAGACCGCCGTTGGTTGCTTGTGGCTTTCTGGAACAAGCCAATGCGGCTCTGCCGCATGACCCGCAAGGAGAAGGCCGAGGGCCGCGACTACAGGGCAGTGTTCGCGCGATAGATCGTCGACCAAGAAGAAAAGGGCGGCACAAGGCCGCCCTTTCGCTTTTCTGCCCTAGGGCCTCGTTCAGTGGCTGGGGCTGCGGGGCAGGCCCTTCTTGAGCCGCCACTGCTGGTATTCTTCCTCGGCATCGGGGTGCAGCGGGTAGTAGCGGCGGAGGCTTTCGCCCGCTGTGAGCTTTTCGCGGGAAAAGACTTCCCATTCGGCATGCTTCTGGCTGTCCTCGATGACTTTTTCGGCCATGGACTGGGGCAGCACGACGACGCCGTCGTCATCGGCCATGATGATGTCGCCCGGGATGACCATAACCCCGCCGCAGGAAATCGGCACGTTCACGGCCGACGGCCAGATCGACACCTGCACGTGGTAGTTGGGCGTCCAGCCGCGCATCCAGATGGCGAGATCGAGCTTGTCGACATTCGGCTTGTCGCGCATCACGCCATCGATGACGATGCCGGCGCCTTTTCGGCCCTTGAAGTAGGTCGACATCATGTCGCCGAACACGCCCGAGCTCATGTCGCCGCGCGCGTCGACCACGACGACATCGCCTTCTTCGACTTCGTAGAGCACATGGCGGTGTAGCTGCATCTCGGGGTCGGCATATTCGCCCTCGCTGAACAGATCCGGCCGCTGCGGCATGAACTGCAGGGTAAGTGCACTGCCGACGATGGACTTGCCCTTGTACTGCGAAACCGGCCCGACCATGTGCGGGTTCCGGAAGCCGGCATGCCCGAGGGAGCCGGCGACGGTAGCCGTGCCGATGTCCTTCAGCGCCGCGATGATCTCCTTCGACGGGCGCTTGAATTCCGGGATCTTGGCTTGAATGATGGTCATGATTTCTCCTCCGAAAACGTGCGTTACCAGTTGGTGACCGAGCCATCGCGCCGCACGAGGTGCGGGGCTTCCCAGTAGCGGAAGCTTTCGGCGGTCAGCAGGGCTTCGTTGACTTCGATACCGAGGCCTGGGCCGTCGGGTACCTGGAATACCGCGCCGTCGAGCCGCGGCATCTCAGGGAACATCTCGGCGGTGGGCGTGCCGGCATAGAGGTCGGTGGCGTTCGCCCGCACTTCCAGCGCAAAGAAGTTGGGCACTGCGGCGGAGAAGTGGATGGTCGCCGCGGTACAGATCGGCCCCAGCGGATTATGCGGCATCAGGTCCACATAATGCGCTTCCGACCAGCCCGCGACCTTCATCGCCTCGGTGAAGCCACCGACATTGCAGAGATCGAGCCGGTTGAACTGGTGTATGCCCCGTTCGATGTAGGGCAGGAACTGCCATTTCGACGCGAACTCTTCGCCAATGGCGAAAGGTACATCGGTGAGCTTCCGCAGGTTTTCATAGGCTTCCGGCGTTTCGTCGCGGATCGGCTCCTCGAGGAAATCGAGCGTGCCGGACGGCATCTTCTGGCAGAAGCTGGCGGCTTCGGCGACGTTGAGCCGATGGTGGTAGTCGATGCCCAGCACTACATCCTCGCCGAGCTCCTCGCGCGCGCGGGTGAGGAACTTCGCCGTCGGCCCGATGGATTCTCGGGGCTCGAAGATGCCTTGCGGATGGTCCCACTTCCCCGGGAAGAACCGGATGGTCGACCAGCCACGCGCGATCAGGTCGCGCGCGGTGGCGAGGGTCTCGTCGCCACTCTCTGTGATTGCTCCGGTCGAGGCGAAGGTCGGGATATGGTCGCGGTGCTTGCCGCCAAGCAGCTCGTAGACCGGTACCCCGAGCGCCTTGCCCTTGATATCGTGCAAGGCGATGTCGATGGCCGATTGCGCGGCGGTGAGCACGCGGCCGCCCTCGAAATACTGGCTGCGATAGAGCTCCTGCCAGATGCGACCCACCCTCATCGGGTCCTGCCCGACGAGGATCTGGGAGAAATGCTCGACAGCGCCGACCACGGCGCGCTCGCGGCCCGAAAGCCCGCTCTCGCCCCAGCCAAAAATCCCCTCATCCGTCTCGATCTTGACGATCAGCTGGTTGCGATGCCCCACCCACACGGGAAAGGGCCTGATGGCGGTGATCTTCATCAGTGCGCCCTCACCAGCTGGTCATGCCGCCGTCTTCCAGCCGGGCGACCGGCAGGTAAGCGGGGGAATAGGGGAATTTCGCCGCGACCTTCTCGTCGATATCGACACCGTGGCCGGGGGTTTCTCCGGCATAAAGATAGCCGCGCTCGTAGCGCCAGTCGCGCGGGAACATGTCGTAGGTCTCGTCGGTATATCCAGAGAATTCCTGGATGCCGAAATTGTTGATGGCCGTATCGACATGGATGTTGCAGCCCATCGCTACGGGCGACACGTCCATAGGCCCATGGCATGCCGAGCGCACATGATAGATGGCGGCAAAATCGAAGATGCGCTTTAGCCCCGTGACCCCGCCGGCATGTACCGAGGTGACGCGGATATAGTCGATCAACTGCTCGGTGATCAGCGTCTGCAGATCATAGATCGAGTTGAAGACCTCGCCCACCGCGAGCGGCTGGGTCGTGTGCTGGCGGATGATGCGGAAACCTTCCTGCAATTCGGCGGGCACCGCATCCTCGAGCCAGAACAGCCGGAACGGCTCGAGATCCTTGCCGAGCCGGGCCGCCTCGATCGGCGTCAGGCGGTGATGCACGTCGTGCAGCAGATGCACATCCCAGCCCACCGCATCGCGGACCTTTTCGAACAGCTTCGGCACGAGCGGCAGGTATTTGTGCGTCGCCCACACTTCCTCGGTGGGAAGCGCGGTAATCATGCCGCCCTTGGTCTGGTCGAGCGAGGGGCCGGTGCCGTAGATCGGCGGCAGGCCGGGAATGGAGACCTGCGCACGAATGGCGTCGAGTCCCGCCTCGCGCATCCTGACCACGCCCTCGACCACTTCTGAGATATCGAGGCCGCCGACATGCTTGTAGACCATCACCTTGTCGCGGCTCTTGCCGCCGAGCAGCTGATAGAGCGGCATGTTCGCCGCCTTGGCCTTGATGTCCCACAGGGCCATGTCGATGCCGGAGATGGCGGCCATGGTGATGGGGCCTCGGCGCCAATAGGCGCCCTTGTAGAGATATTGCCAGATATCCTCGGTCCGCATCGGGTCCTTGCCGATGAGGATGGGGACCAGGTGATCCTCGAGATAGGCGACGACCGCCTTCTCGCGGCCGTTCACGGTGGCGTCGCCGATGCCGGTCAGCCCCTCGTCGGTGTAGATCTTCACCGTCACGAAATTGCGTCCCGGCGACGCGACGATGATCTTGATATCGGTGATCTTCATTTTGGTGCGCCCGCTCCCTTGGCGCTCAGGACCAGGTCCGGTCCCAGGAATAGTCGTTGTCCCACTGGTCGGTCGGCTGCCAGATGCCGGTGACCCCCTCCTGCAGGTGTCCGGCAATGACTTCGTCGACGATGTCGTCGATGCCGAGCCCTGGCTTGTCAGGTACCGTGATGAACCCGTTGTTGACCAGCGGCTTCGGCAGCCCGGTGACGATATCGTCCCACCAGTCCACTTCCACCGAATGATATTCGAGCGCCATGAAGTTCTCGGTCGCCACCGCCACATGCGCCGCCGCGATCGCCGCGATCGGGCTTTCCGCCATGTGGATGGCCATCGCCACCCCATGGTCCTGCGCCATGTCGCCGATCTTCTTGGTCTCGAGAATGCCGCCGGTGGTCAGCAGGTCCGGGTGGATCACCGAGATGCCGGCCTTGAGCAGCGGCTCGAAGCCTTCCT
>CAYPYV010000029.1:0-14038 GCA_964414845.1 uncultured Devosia sp.
GCCTGCACTGCATCGCCGTCAACAGCGCCACCGCCGGCCTGCACCTGGCACTGGAAGCCTTGGGCATCGGCCCGGGCGACGAGGTCATCACCACCACGCACACCTTCACCGCCACCGCCGAGGTGGTGCGCTACCTGGGCGCCGACGTGAAGCTGGTCGACATCGACCCCGCCACGCTGAACATCGACCCCGCGCTCGTGCAAGCCGCGATCGGCCCGCGCACGAAGGCGATCATTCCCGTGCACTACGCCGGCCTGGCGGCCGACATGCCGGCGCTGCTGGACATCGCGCGCCGCCACGGCCTGCACGTGGTGGAGGATGCCGCGCATGCGCTGCCCACCACCTGCGGCGGGCAGCTCGTCGGCACGCTGGGCAGCGACGCCACGGTCTTCAGCTTCTACGCCAACAAGACCATCACCACCGGCGAAGGCGGCATGCTCGTCACGCGCAGCGAGGCACTGGCCAAGCGCGCGAGGGTCATGCGCCTGCACGGCATGAGCCGCGATGCCTTCGACCGCTTCACGGCCACGGTGCCGAGCTGGTACTACGAGATCGTGGCGCCGGGCTTCAAGTACAACCTGACGGACATTGCCGCGGCGCTGGGCATTCACCAGCTGAAGAAGGCGCACGCCTTCCAGCAGCAGCGCGAGCGCATCGCGGCGCTGTACGACGAGGCCTTTCGCGGCCTGCCCGTCGTCCCGCCGCCGCGCGCGCCGGCCGGCGACCGCCATGCCTGGCACCTGTACGCGCTGCGGCTGGCCGATGGTGCCGGCATCGAGCGCGACCGCTTCATCGAGCGCCTGTTCGAAGCCGGCATCGGCTGCAGCGTGCACTACATCCCGCTGCACCTGCACCCGTACTGGCGCGAGCGCTACGGGCTGCAGGCGGCGATGTTCCCGCACAGCCAGCACGCGTACGAGCGTCTTGTGAGCTTGCCGGTGTACACGAGCATGACGCCTCTCGGCGTCGAGCGCGTGACGCAGGCCGTGCGGGCGGCCCTGACCTGAGCACGGTTCCGCCAGCAATGGCTCGCCCATTGTTTGATCGGGCACTCAAGCGCGCTGTTGACGTCTTTGGCGCAGCGACTGGGCTTGTGTTGCTGGCACCGCTTTTTGTCGTCATTGCTGCGATCATCAAGATCGACTCGCCGGGGCCAGTATTCTTCCGCCAGCTTCGAGTCGGCCGATATGGCGAGCTCTTTCGCATCTTCAAATTCCGCACGATGATCGACGTGCAACGGGTCGATGCTGCGCAGATCACCGTTTCTGGCGACGATCGCATCACAAGAAGCGGGTACTGGCTACGGCGGTGGAAGCTGGACGAACTGCCGCAGCTGATCGACGTGCTTCGTGGGACCATGAGCTTGGTAGGGCCTCGTCCCGAAGTGCCACGTTTCGTGGCGCACTATCCCTCTGAGTGGCGGGAGCGGCTTCTCAGTGTTCGCCCAGGAATCACCGACTTCGCTTCTGTGCGGTATCGCGACGAAGGCTCGCTGCTGGCGCAGTCCGACGACCCGGAGCGTGAGTATCTCGAGGTGGTGCTGCCTGCCAAGCTCCGCTACGCGCTTCGGTACGTGGACAACCCCTCGCTCGCCAGCGACTTCCGAGTGCTAGGGTTGACGCTTCGCACCGTTTTTGCCCCCAACCTGCCATCGTCTTGGAGTGTCCTGCCCATGCCCCACAGCAGGCTCTGGCCGAAACTCGATCGCGCCATGTCGGCGCTAGGCCCTCGTCGTCGCACGATCGCCACCGCGGTCGATGGGTTGGTCGTACTCTCTTGCTGGCATCTGACCTATCTGTTCCGGCTTGGCTTCGAGCGATGGCAGCCTGGGCGTCCCTGGTACGACGACTTCGTCTCCTTTGGTGTCGTCGCCGCTTATCTTGTCGCGATGGCCGTGACTGGCGTACCGCGCGGCTTGTGGCGATTCTTCGGGTTCGATGACTTCAAGCGCATTGCAGCCGGTTGTCTGATCGCGGGCTTGTCCAGTGCCGTGGCGGTGCTGCTTGCACAGTTGGTTGGCGTGGCCCGCGCCGTGCTCGTGTTGCACCCGCTGTTTTGTATCGTGGCGTTGAGCCTCGTACGCATGCTCTACCGGATGCTATGGGAGCATGCACACGCCTGCACGAGTGGCACTGACGGTGATCCGAAGCGTGCCATCGTCCTGGGCGCCGGTGACGCCGGTCGCCGCGTGGTCAGCACACTGCATCGCCGTGACGGGTGGATGGTGCTCGCGATGCTCGATGATGACCGCGCCAAGTGGGGGCTGCGCATCGCCGGTGTTAGCGTTGAAGGCAGCATCGGCGATCTGGCGCTGCCCCACGTGTTGGCTGGCGCCACGCATGTGATCGTTGCACTTCCAAGCGCGTCAGCCGAAGAACAGGCGCGCGCCGTGGAGCTGGCTCGCACGACGGGTCTGGTCGTCATGAGCGTTCCGCGCGACAGTGCGCTGCAGATGCACGCCCCTGATTGACGTCAGCGTCGTGCGAGTGCGCCAGCCGCCTCGGCATTCACCTCATCGGCAGGTCGGAACTCGGGCACCAGATTTCGAACCTGCCTCAGCATGGATTCGTTGTCGCCGGACTCGCAGGCCTGACGAAGAGCAGCCAACATCTTGTCGAGCAGAGACGGTTCGACGTGGCGCTCATGAGCGCACATGATCCGCGGATGTCCGCTGGCATCCACGTTGTCCCCGATCAGCAGTTCCTCGTAGAGCTTTTCCCCAGGGCGAAGCCCCACGAACCTTATCTCGATGTCGCCAGCTGGCGTCTCGCTCGTCCTTTCGGTCAGCCCCGACAGCCTGATCATGCTTCGCGCCAAGTCAGCGATACGTACGGGTTCGCCCATGTCCAGCACGAACACCTCGCCACCTCGCGCCATAGCTCCAGCCTGTATCACGAGTTGGGCAGCTTCAGGGATGAGCATGAAGTACCGGACGATGTCGGGATGCGTGATGGTGATGGGCCCACCGTTCTCGATCTGCCGCCTAAACAGCGGCACGACGGAGCCAGACGAGCCGAGTACGTTTCCGAATCGCACCATCGCGAACACCGTCCCGGTAGACCGTAGCGCCGCAGCCTGGAAGACCAGTTCTGCCACCCGTTTGGAAGCACCCATCACATTCGTTGGGCGTACCGCCTTGTCAGTGGAAATCAGCACACAAGTCTCGACACGGGCCTCGACCGCTGCTCGTGCGACGCTGAGTGTGCCAAAGACGTTGTTGAGCAGGCCTTGCTGGATGTTGGCCTCGACGATCGGAACATGTTTGTAGGCAGCGGCGTGATAGACGGTGTGAACGCTTTGGCGCTTGAAGACGCCCGCCATCAGCGAGGTGTCGAGCACCGAGCCCAGCACCGCTACCACCTCGACGTCGTGTGCAGCGGCCCTGAGTTCGTTCTCGATCGAGTACAGAGCGAACTCCGAGTGATCGATGAGTACGAGCCGGTTCGGACGTTGGGACAGGATCTGGCGACAAAGCTCACTGCCAATGGACCCGCCAGCTCCCGTCACCAGGACCGACTTACCGGCGATACTGCGGGCAAACAGTGCGGGATCGGGTGCAACCGCGTCGCGGCCCAGGAGATCTGCGGCATCGACATGGCGCAGGTCGGTGACACCTGGACTTCCCTTGACCATCTCAACGAGGCCGGGAAGGATCTTCACCGGCAACCCGCTGTTTTCGACACGCTTGATCAACGCGCGCTTTTGCGCCGCGCTCGCCGAAGGGATCGCGACGACGATTTGCCCCACGTCGTGGCGCAATACGATCTCATCGATGGCGGTGGGCGGGTACACCCTCAGGCCACCGACGGTCTTGTTTTGGAGATCGCGCCTGTCGTCAATGAAGCAAGCGGGGTTGTATTCCGTACTGAACTGCATCGCGCGGGCCAGTTGCACGCCCGCATCTCCAGAGCCGTAGATCACCGTGTTCACGCGGGCGCGTGCGCCCGGGCGGACGCTGCGCCGAAGAAGAGCGCGTGCGAAAAAGCGCGAACTTACGACATAGGCGAACGCGACGAACCAGAAGATCAGCAGGGAGCTTCGAGGCAGAACCTGGATCTGGAAGGTCACTGCCGACAGGTACACCATCAGGACGACCGCTGCCAGCGCTGCACTGGCCGCCGCCAATACGCTCAGATCGATGTAGCGAACAATCGTGCGGTACAGGCCAACCACGCCCATCACCGGCAACGCCAGGAGCGCGACCGCGATCTGCATGATCAATGCGGTCCCGAGAGCGATCTCGAGCGAGCCAAGGCGCAGCGAGACGGACAGCAGCATGCACAGCGGCAGGAAGATGGCGTCGCATCCCACCATCACGACCATCTTCGCGTTGGGCGAAAGCTGGGCCAGGCGTCGGATCAACGACATGACAGGCAGTGGAATCATCGTGGTCCCGAAAGGCTCTCTTGGGTTGGGCCGTCGTGGCCCTCAGAAGCAACCGATCTCGCTTGGGTTCAGCGCTCAGCCATGCGCGCGACGTCCAGCGTGACTTCGATCGTACGGGCCACGGTATCGGGTTCCATCGTATGGTCCACGAAGAACATGAGGCTCGTCTCGCCCAGCGCCCTGGCAATAGGCAAGCGCTCGGTGGGTGCCCATCCACGCTCCACGAATGCCTTCTCGCGATAGATCTCGCTGCACGAGCCTACGGTGCACGGCACGCCGCGCTCGTTAAGGGCCAGCATGATGCGATCACGCGACCAGCCCGCTGCCAGCCGTTCAGGACGCACGAACGCGTAGGCGCGGTAGTGGGCATGTCCAATGTGTGCTGCCGGCATCGGCATCCTGAGCAGTCCGCAACCTGACAGTCCTTCGGACAGCATACGAGCCAGTCGTTGTCGTGCGGCAACCCACTTGGGTAGCTTGGTGAGTTGGACCCGGCCGATCGCTGATTGCATTTCGGTCAGCCGCCAGTTGCTGCCGAAAGACTCTGTGATCCACCGGAAGCCTGGCGGGTGCTGGCGGCGATAGACTGCGTCGTAGCTGCGGCCAATGTCCTTGTAGGCCCACGCCCGCTCCCAAGCGTCCTCGTCATCTAGCACAAGCATCCCGCCTTCACCGCCAGTGGAGATGATCTTGTCTTGGCAGAAGCTGAAGGCGGCCGCGTGCCCAAAGCTGCCTACTGGACGGCCCTTGTAAGTGGCGCCGTGGGCTTGTGCGCAGTCCTCGACGACGATCAGGCTGTGCTCGGCGGCGAACGCCATGATCTCGTCCATCGCGCATGGCCACCCGGCCAAGTGCACCACGACAAGTGCTCGGGTCTTGGGGGTGAGGGCAGCCCTTAGAGACTCGACCGTAACGACCTGACTGTCAGGGTCGATGTCGGCCACCACAGGTCGCGCACCGCGCGCGACCGCACAACTGGCCGACGCGACGTAGGTGCGCGAAGCCGTAACCACCTCATCGCCTGCATCAACGCCGAACGCCAATAGCGCCAGTTCGAGCGCCAAGGTTCCGTTGGCCACAGCGACGCCGTGGCGTCGATCGGTAAAGCGAGCGTACTCGGCTTCGAACTGCCGACCTTCGTCGCCTGTCCAGTAGTTGATGCGGCCGGAGCGGAGCACGCGCTGCACCGCTTGAAGTTCGTCGTCCTCGAAACAGGGCCACATGACGTCAACTCTCCAGACAAACCACCGTCACGGTGGGGTACCCCCCCTTGAGCAACGCAACACAGACAGCGCCGGTGCCGGATGCGTACTCGCCGACGATGACGGAACCAAGTATTTTGCGCCCAAATCGATCTCGCTTGTTGCGCGAATGAGACAGTCGGGCACGGCCAGGTCCGAGCAATGGTCTCGCCGGGCTCCAATCGATGTGACTCAAGGGCGGCCTGCCTGTTGGCTTGGCCCATGGCGAGCGGACAGTCGCGAGACAACGCCGCCAAGCTACCCAGTCCGAGTCAGGGACTGCCAATCAAGGGCCGGACCCAGGAATCGCTTACGTTATCGAATGTGTTGACTATGGGCTTTGCACTCAGGGCCGCGGCATATTCAAGTGTCATTGCTCCTTGCTGAAGGGTCTGGCCGGATTCCCCACAACAGTTGTGTATGGCGCAACATCCTTGGTCACCACGGCTCCCATGCCGACCACGGCCCCCTCTCCAATGACGAGTGGTTTTTCTGAGCTTCCTTGCTTCAGAATGGCCCCGGTCCCGATGTAGGCGTGATCCTTGATGTGCACGTTGCCATTGCAATGCACACTCGGAGCAAATGTCACGAAGTTGCCAATGACGCAGTCGTGAGCAACGTAAGAGTAAATATTCGAATGGAAAAACTTTCCGATTTTAGCGTTTGATGTGATTGTGCTATGTGCGCAAATGATGGCTCCTTCGCCGATCTCGTTTTCGTCATACGTTACGACCGTGGGCGACTTTACCGTCATCGGCGTTGCGCCTCTCTCGATGCACCTGCGCGCGATGCTCTCTCTTGTCTTCCAGTCGGCGATTGCGACATTGAAGTAGCGATCTTCCGCGTCCAAGCCGAAGAATTCATCCTCGGATATCACCGAATATCCATTCAGTTTCTTGATCACAGGCGTCGTCTCGATCAGAAAGAGACTCACCTCTTCGCCGGAGTTCATTCTCGCTGAGAACGAAAGGTACTCCCTGATCATTGGAGCGACTTCCCTAGCGAATCCTCCGGCGCCATAGAGTCCGAAGACCGATTTTGACCTGCTGTTGCGCATGTTTAGTCTCACTGTGGTTTGGTCGAAGGCTCGCTGACCCGTGATCAGTTCGAGCAGTTGGCGGACGCCTAAGTCTCGATACCGGCCGCATCTGCTTCGAAATCGCTCACTTCGTTCTTGGTGGTCACTCGGCTTCGTGCCGGACTCCGTTATGGAGGAACATGATCTTCACCAGAGCTAAGGCTCGGTTCCTCCTCGCGCATCACCCAACTGAACTACGCTGAAGAGAGTACAGCCTTCGGCTGCGTGTGCCGGAGCAGGCTCGTCCGCTCAGACACCGAAAAGCCCAACTCGCTAGTTTTTCGACGACTCCTGTCCGACTCCTGCTGAACTCTGGCCTGTGAATGCTGGCATCGTGGCCTCACCAGCCGCTGAGATGCCACGTCGCTGAAAAACGCGCGCAAACGTCAAAAAGAAAATGCGGACGTCCAGCTTCAGCGAGGCGTTCTCTACATACCACACGTCCATTTCAAGCCTTTCGAGCCACCCAACTGCGTTGCGGCCATTGATCTGTGCCCACCCGGTTATGCCTGGCCGTACCTCATGCCGTCGCCGCTGGCGCTTGTCATAGAGTGGAAGATACTGCATCAGTAACGGGCGGGGTCCCACCCAGCTCATGTCGCCCTTGAGGATGTTCCAGAGTTCGGGGAGCTCGTCCAGACTGCTGGCGCGCAGCCAAGCGCCGAACGGCGGCAGACGCTGAGCATCGGGCAGTAGCAGGCCGTCAGGCCCTCGCGCATCAGTCATTGTCCGGAACTTGACGAGACGGAAAGGCTTGCCGTGCAGGCCCGGCCGAGTCTGACGGAATAGAACCGGTGCCCCGAGACGTTGGCGTACCAGTACCGCCACAGTAATCAACACGGGGGCCATCAACACCAGCGCAATGGCTGCAACGAGAAAGTCGAGAGGTCGCTTCAGCAAGTACACGTCACGATCCCTTGCACCGAGCTTCGATCTGGCGAAAGAGTTCGGCGAATCGACGTGCACCGACGGCAAGCGAAAGGTACCTGTTGTAGTACGCCTGCCCTCGCAGGCCCATTTTGTTTAGCGCCTCCGGGGGTGTGCGCGCCAATTCGATCGCGGCATCCGCGATGGACCGTGGGTCCTCGCTCACCGCGACGCGCCCACAGTCCGCGAGTTGAACAAGGGCTGCGGCGTCACCGCCGACTGCCATCAACACGGGCCGTCCAGCCGCCATGTATGCTTGAGTCTTCGAAGGGATGGTGATGGCAAACAACTCGTCGCGCTTCAGGTGGACCAGAAGCACGTCAGCAGCTCTCAAAACACCTGCCACTTCGCTCATTGGCACCGCTGGCAGGAATCTCACATTGGGCAGTTGGCGCACAGCAGCCGAGGCCTTGAGTCTTTCAACCTCGATCCCCCCGCCAATGAAAACGAAGTTCAAGCGAGGTTCTTCGTCGCAAGCAAGGGCGGCAGCACCGAGCACGGCGTCCAACGCCTGCGCCCGCCCCATGTTGCCGGCAAATAGCACGACGAAATGATCCGGACCGGGTAACCCTGCTGTCGTTGGATTGGCCGCACTGCAGATCGCCGCTTCGTCGCACCAATTGGGGATCACAGTTACCTTGCCAGCCGGCACGCCACGTTCCAATAGGAGTCGGCGGAATCCCTCTGAGAGTACAACGATGTGTGCGGCCCTGCGATAGACCCAGCGGCAAACGCTGCCCACCGCCGATAGCGCACGCTCGCTCGACAACATGCCCGTAGCGCGCAACGTGTCGGGCCACATGTCTTGAATGTCGATCACCACCGGCGCACGGCGCAGGAATCCTACGATCATCGCGGCCACGGTCACCGTCAAAGGCGGGTGGTAGACGTAGATCACGTCTGGCTTTCGCCACCGCAGCAGTCCGAACAGAGTGGCACTGACGCCAAAGCTCAGGTAGTTCAGGACGCGCCTGACGGCGGATCCATCGTGACTAGGGTACAGAGGCACACGAGTCACGTGCACGCCCTGCATCGTCTCGCGCTGCCACGGCCGCACGCGATACCCGGGATACAGCCTGCCGCCCGGATAGTTCGGGAAGCCGGTGACCACTTCTACATGCAAACCCTGATCGACAAGGGCACGTGCGAACGCCAACCCCTTGAGTGTGGGCTCGGGCTCGAACCACTGTGTCAACAGCAGAACGCGCGTCGACATGGCCTATGAGCGGTGCCAGACCGTGCGATTCACGTAGTCCGTGTAGCTATGAATGATTCGAACGACCTTGTCGGAGACATTTGGAACGCTGTAGTCGGCGACGGGGCGCAGAAGTCGATGCTGGCCTCGAGGTTGCGACATCAAAACCTCTAGGCACTGCGCGACGCGGGCAGGGTCCAGCCCGCTCATCATCACCGAGGCTTCCTCCATGGCTTCAGGGCGCTCATGTGCCTCGCGAATGTTCAGCGCAGGGAAGTTCAGGATCGAAGACTCCTCACTGATCGTTCCGCTATCGGACAGTACCGCCTTCGCCTCCTGTTGCAGACGTACGTAGTCGGTGAATCCCAGCGGCTTGAGCAGTCGCACTTGTGGATCGAGATAAAGGCCCGCGGAGTCGATTCGCTTCTGCGTCCGCGGATGCGTCGAGACGATCACCGGTAGACCGTGAACACCGGCCAACTCGTTCAAGACTTGGTGAAGCTTGGACAGATTGATCGGCGAATCGACGTTCTCTTCTCGGTGCGCACTGACTAGGAAGAAGCGCTGCGACTGCAACCCAAGGCGCTCGAGCACGTCGGATGAGGCAATGCGGGCAGCATGCTGCTCCAATACCTCGAACATCGGACTGCCGGTCTTGATCACTCGGTCAGGCGGCAGACCCTCCCGAAGAAGGTATTCGCGCGCGATGTCGCTATAGGTGAGATTGATGTCAGCCGTGTGGTCAACAATGCGACGGTTGCATTCCTCAGGTACGCGCTGATCGAAGCATCGATTACCGGCTTCCATGTGAAAGATGGGAATCTTGCGACGCTTGGCGGGAATAGCCGCAAGACAACTGTTTGTATCGCCAAGGATCAAAAGGGCTTCGGGATTCTCGGCTGCGAGAACCCGATCCACCGCGATGATCACGTTGCCGATCGTTTCGGCTGCGGATGCACCAGCCGCGGCGAGGAAATGGTCTGGTCGTCGAATCTGCAGGTCGGTGAAGAAAATCTCGTTGAGTTCGTAGTCGTAGTTCTGCCCCGTATGAACCAGGACGTGTTCGCAATGGCGATCCAGCGCTGCCATTACGCAGGAAAGTCGGATGATTTCCGGCCTTGTTCCGACGACCGTAACGATCTTGAGGCGCTGCATACCTTCAGACCTCGCTTGCCACGGTGTCGGGCCTTTGGCGGTCGAAGATCTCGTTGGCCCAGAGCATGACAATCATGTCGTCGGTGCCAACGTTTGTGATGTCGTGGGTCCATCCCGGCGCCGTTTCGACGATCTCGGCGTTTTCGCCGTTCGTAAACAGTTCATGCCGTTCGCCACTCTCGATATGGCGGAAGCGAAATCGTGCATTGCCGCGAATGACGAGAAACTTTTCGGTCTTGGAATGGTGATAGTGCCCGCCTCGAGTGATTCCTGGGCGTGCGGTAAAGTACGAGAACTGACCGGTATCGGGCGTCTTGAGCATCTCGACGAAGACGCCTCGGGCATCCGCATGCTCAGGAACTTTGTAGCTGAATGCATCTGCCGGAAGAAAACTCACATACGTCGCGTACAGGGCTCTCAACAGACCTTCGCCGACTCGGTTCGTCAACAGCGTTTGGCGGCTTTGCCTGAAGCTGAGAATGCACTGAGCGGCTTCGCCGACGGTGGTTGTCCACGCTGGCGATACTGACCGTCCGGTAGGTCGGCCACCAGCGTCGATTTCCCGAAGGGTTGTGAGGAACTCCTGGCAAACGTCGTCGACGTAAACCAGCGTCAGGGGCGCATCGGCTTTGTGCACTTCTATGGGGAGTCCCCGTGCCGTGTTGTGGCAGAACGTCGCAATGGCCGAGTTGTAGTTCGGACGCGACCATTTGCCGAACACGTTCGGAAGCCTATAGATCACCACCACGGCACCGGTGTCGTGGCCATAACGCTCGAGGTGGGCCTCGGCCGTTGCTTTGCTTCGACCGTAAGGGTTGTCGAAGGCAGCCTGGACCGACGATGCAAAGATAACGGCGGGCGACTGCCCGGTCCTGCGTAAGGCATTGCAAAGTGCTGCTGTCAAGTCGGCGTTGCCCGACTGAAACTCGTCGGGCGTCGGGGGGCGGTTGATGCCAGCAAGATGCACGATGGCCTGAACACCATCAAGAAGCGCGGGAAGTAGTTCCGGGTTGGTTTCGCGCGTGAAGGTGACTACATCGTGACCCCCAGCTTCCTTGAGGTGCCAGCGCAGGTTTCGCGCAATGAAGCCGTTGGCTCCCGTTATCAGCAGTTTCATCACCGTCTCCCGCAGGTGGCGCGCAGGGCCGCGTCGTGACAGGGCAACCTGTTCACGACATCAATCATGGAGAGCAAGGCTCTCGCCCCGCTGGATTGCCTGCATGAACTCGAGTTTGTTCAGCAGTTGCTTCATGCCTGAAACGTCGAGCCTGACTGTATTGTGCGAGTGATAGTCATCTGCCGTGGAGATGCTGGCCTCGCCCTGTTCGACGAATTTTCCGTAGTTCAGGTCGCGCAGGTCCGGAGGCACGCGGTAGTAGTCGCCCATGTCGATGGCGCTCGCCATCTCTTCTCGACTGAGCAACGTCTCGTACAACTTTTCGCCGTGACGGGTTCCGATGATCTGCACCGGGTGTTCGGGTCGGCCCAGCAGTTCGCAAAGCGACCTCACCAAAGTCATGATGGTCGCGGCCGGCGCCTTCTGAACGAAGATGTCTCCGTTGCGTCCGTGCTCGAATGCATACATTACCAAGTCCACGGCATCATGCAATGTCATCATGAAACGCGTCATCTCGGGGTCGGTCACTGTGAGCGGCCGGCCAGCCAGAATCTGCTCGACGAAAAGCGGGATCACCGAACCTCGCGAGGCCATCACGTTGCCGTATCGAGTGCCGCACACGACTGTTTGTCGCTCGTCGAGATTTCGCGAAGCGGCGACCATGACCTTCTCCATCATCGCCTTCGAAATACCCATTGCGTTGATCGGATACACCGCCTTGTCCGTGCTGAGGCAAACCACTCGGCTGACACCCGCCTCTACTGCGGCCTGCAGTACGTTTTCGGTACCCAGCACGTTGGTCCGCACGGCTTCCATCGGATGGAACTCGCACGACGGTACCTGCTTCAGGGCCGCTGCGTGGAAGCAGTAGTTGACGCCACGAAACGCACGCTCAAGGCTTTGCGGCTCACGAACGTCGCCAAGATAGAATTTGATGCGCGGGCTCGCATAGCGCTTGCGCATATCGTCTTGCTTCTTCTCGTCCCGGCTGAAGATGCGGATCTCTTCCAGCGGAGAGTCGAGAAAGCGACGAAGCACGGCGTTGCCGAACGAGCCTGTGCCGCCAGTGATCAACAGCGTGCCTTGGAGGCGTGTCATATGTGCTTCTCGTGGTTTAGGCTGTTCCGCCCGTGTGGGCAGCCACCGACGCTAGGCGGTCGCGCTCGACCTGCGTGGGATAGCTGATCAGCACGGCCTTGTAAGGGCCCTTGAAGACGAACAGACTGCCCGCCGAGGCGCCCACGATACCAAAGCGTCGCACGAGTTCCTCGATGTCTGACAGCGACCCCGCACCGCCCAGGATCGTCATCGGCAACGTAGTCTCCGCGCGCACTCGCTCCGCGAGCGCCATGTCGTAGCCCTTCATCACGCCATCGTGATCTATCGAGTTGATCACGATCTCCCCAGCCCCCAGTTCCTCGGCCTGGCGCGCGAACTCGATCGGGCAGAGGCCCGTGTCGCGAGTGCCGTTGAGCGTCCATGCGGTCCAGCGCGCACCCAGCAGTTTCTTCTTTGCGTCCAGCACGACAACGACGCTCTGACTCCCAAGTTCTCGCGCTATCTCCGAGATCAACTGCGGCCGCTCGACGGCGGCCGAACTGATCGCCACTTTCTCCACGCCCAGACCAATGATCGTGCGTGCCTGCTCCACTGTCTTGACGCCACCGCCATAGCACAGTGGCATGCGGCACTCCGCCGCAAGGTTCTGAATCAACCGGTAGTCAGGCGACGTGGCGTTTCGGGTGGCGTCGATGTCCAAAACCACCAACTCGTCGACTTCTTTTTCGTTGTAGATCTTGACGGCATTGATCGGGTCTCCGACGTACTTGCCCTCTTTGAATCGCACCGTTTTCACCAGGCCCTTGTTGCGAACCAAGAGGCAAGGAATGATACGAGGTCGCAGCATCGCTTCAGAGCTCCGCGAAGTTGTGAAGCAACCGAGATCCGTCGTGATGACTCTTCTCTGGATGGAACTGAACGCCATATATGTTGGCGTTGTTGACGGCACAGGTGAACGCCGTGCCGTAGCGGGCGATCGCTATGCTGTGCTCCTGCGAAGCCGTGTTGAAATAGAATGAATGGAGAAAGTAGAACCGTGCGTCGCGTTCGAGCGACCGGAACAGCGGTGAGGCACCGACAGACTGCACATCGTTCCAGCCCATGTGCGGCAGTCGGGTCCTGTGCTTCAGGGCGCTGGCATCGATCCTCCGGACGGTGCCAGGCACCCACGAAAGTCCAGGCAGTTCACCTTCCTCGCTGGCGTCTGCCAGCATCTGCATCCCGACGCAGATGCCCAAGACTGGCAGTCGCCGACCGAGGACTAGTTCTTCCGTCGGCTCGCGAAGTCCGGAACTGTTGAAAAGCGACATGGCGTAGTCGAACGCGCCCACGCCTGGCAGGATTAGCTTGGTGGCGCCCGAAAGCTCAGTTGGGCTCGCGGCGATCCTGACCGGTATGTTCAGTCGCTTGTAGACGTTCTCGAATGCGAGGACGTTTCCCAAACCGTAGTTCAGGATGGTGATCATCTGAAGAGCCGCCTTTCCATGCCGAACCGCTGCATGACTTGGGCGCCCACACCGATCAGTTTGCGCTTGTTGCGGTAGTCGCGGTATGTTCTGTTCGGGCCTTCGAAGATCTGGCGCAGTTCGCCGATCGTCAGATCCAGTTTGTTGGCCGTGTACTCGAACTCACGGTTCAGGAAATGCTCGTCCATCTCGGGCTGCGACAGCCGCTCCAATCCGGCGTCTCGATCCATCTGGCCCGTCATAACCAAGCTGGAGAAGTGGGCGCGCCGCTTCTGGAAACCGAACTTGCGCGGCATCCAGTAATCCTCGTAGAAGCGCGTGAAGCGGGATTCGTGGTGCTTGTGCTGGAACTTTTGCCAACCAAAGCGCTGTTCTAGGAACTCGATATACTCGGGCTCAGCTTCCATCAGTATG
>CAYPYV010000029.1:14048-23640 GCA_964414845.1 uncultured Devosia sp.
ATAGCGCGTCATGTTGAGCGGCTTCACGACTTGCATGCCCAGAATGCGTTGATACACGATCTTGTAGGTGAAGATGTCGACCAAGGGAAACGTGGCCAAAGGTCGCTTCCCGAAGCGGCGATGGATATCAAGTATCAGCGTTCGATCGATCCCCGGATAGGCCCCCCACTCTTCGGGCTCACGGCAGCACTCGGTGGAGTAGTTGGCGCCCGTTAGAACGTGCTTGATGCGGTGTTTGCGCGCGAACCTGTAGAGCGCAGAAAAAAAGGCCGTGTCCTGCGGCATGTCTTGGTCAGCGATCTGAGATCGCAGGAACGCGACTTGGAGGTCCTTCATTTCCTCCCAGTCGATCACTTCGGTGTAGAGATCCAGCGCCAGCCCGTCAACGAGCTTTTCGACGTTGCTCACCGCCTGGTCGGTGTTCCAGCCCGCGTCCACGTGAAACAGCAACGGTCGCAGACCCATCACCTCTTTGGCGACGTAGGCCGTGTACGAACTGTCCAGCCCGCCGCTGAGCCCGATGATGCAGTCGAAGTCGTGGCCCTTTCGCTCACGGCGAATCGCCTCGGCCAGGGCCTGAAGCCGGTCCGGGTTCGCAATGTCGGTCTCCCATGCGGGGCGCAGGTTGAACTCGAAGTTGAGGCAATAGTCGCAGCGGCCCGATGCATCGAAGCGGATGCCGGGATCGCTGGTGTCCATCAAGCAAGTGCGGCAGATCTGGTAGGGGCGCGTCATGGAGTCGGACGAAGGCTGTGAGCGGCCGCGCTGGCCTGCCGCTGTGGCGCGGAACGAGCTGCGCAGGTCGGTGCAACGTAGACCTGCATGCCCAACTCACCATTCTATCTGGGCGCCGCGGCGTGCCCGCGTCTCGGCGCTTGGCGCATCCGTCTCGCAGCCGCCGGGCAAAGAATGGCTCGAGGGGGCCGCGGAGCCGGCAGGGATCTCATGCCGTTACAGCAGGCAAGCGGTCGAGGCGGGCGGCCAGAGTGGCGATGCTGCGAAGGTGCACCCAGCGGGAGAAAAGCTTGGCGCTCAACGGGCGCCTCGAATAGCTGGAGTTCTCACCGTGCAGCCGCCGCTCGAGGATGTCGGCTTCGACGTGGACGTTGCGCTTGGCCAGGTTCGCTGCCAGTGCGATCCAAAGGTCGTGCGACTCGACGAACTCCGGTATCGGAAGGATCATCGGCAGAAGATCGACATGAAGGCCCATCGTACAGCCAAAGTAGCCTGTGCGGCCGGACAGGATTCGTCCGATGTTGGCGAGGTGGCGTGCTGAGTCCTGGCTCGACAACCGGACGAACGGGCTCTCGATGCGACGTCCTACTCGATCGATGACCAGTTGATTCCCGGACACGACAAGCGCATTGGCCGATGCCATTGCCTCGCGCATGATCGCTAGCCGCTCTGGGAGCCACCGGTCGTCCTGGTCGGCCATGCAGATGAAGGGCCACTTGGCCAGTGACAGCACTCGCGCGAAGGTGCCTACGTGACCCAGATTGCGGGCATTCAGGTGGATCTCGATGCGCGGGTCACCGAAGCGCCTTAGGCGGTCGACGGTGTCGTCCCGGGATGCATCGTCGACCACTACGAGTTCGTCTTCCGGTCCCAACTGCGGGAGGATCGTGGACACCTGTTCCTCGATGTACTCGGCGCCGTTGTAGGTCGCCATGCAAACACTTGTGCGCACTCAGGAACCCTCAACGAACTCCACGCGACACTCCTCGCGTGAAGGTGTACGGTTGCAGCACCAACATCACCGCACAGCAATGAAGCACCACCGCTGTCGGTGAGAGCAACAACGGATTTGCCGTTCCCACGAGCAAGTAGGTGAGGCAACCGAGACCGAACGCCGACTCGTGGACGCGCACTCCTCGCAACATGCGGAGCAACAATGCGGCCAAGGTGCACGCGTACGTTCCGAACAATGGCAGGGCAAAGAAGCCTAGCTTGTGCACGAGGTTCACGTACGTAAGCTCGAATCCGTACCCCGCGTCATCACGACGGTACCCCGAGTTCAAAGTCGACCCCAGACCGTTGCCCCACCAGGTAGTCTCGGCGACCAGGTAGTCAAATTGCTCCGACCGGATCGCATTGCCGCCCTCTTCGGTGCCGAAGGAGAACAAGACGAGTTCCCGGACGTCTTCCGGTACGGCTGCGACCGCAACACCCGCCAAGGCGACCAATGTCAGTACCCCGCGCGGCAGGATGCCAAGCCGAAGCGCATTGGCCGCGGACAGCATCCAGATCAGCCCGAGAAGTACTGCGGCTCCTAGGATGTATCCCTTCGACATGGTCGGCAGCACGATGCCCACTAGCAGCACCAATATCGACAGGGGATGCCGGAGGAGTGACAGCAATCGCGGAACGCCCAGTTCTGCACTCGGCGCCTGGGGCATCAGCCGTAGTGCTGCACCCAGTGCGAGCGGCGGGAAGATGGCAAGGAAACCAACGCTGTACAGCGTGCGGAAGTCCGAGATGCTGGATGCAAGCAGGATGGCCGAGAAGTCGATGCCGTTGATGGCTGTATAGGTAAGGCCGATGAAGCACTGCACCACGCCGGCAGCTGTCACGAAGAAGACGATGCTGCGGACGCCGACCCCGAAGGTGACGATCATTGGCACTAGCAAGAACAACAGGAGGCCGAAGAAGTTGCGGAAAAGACGCCCGTTGTCGACCCCATTCAGGGCGCCCAATCCCAAGCCATAGAACCAGGAGGCTATGACCAGTGCCCATGACACACCGAGCATCAACGCCAGAAAGGCGTCGGTGCGGTCTCCGAGGGTCGGGCCGCCGCGAAACCGAATCTCGCGCCGCAGGATCCGCCCCGGCGCGGCTGCGGCGACAACGGCTGCAGCACCCCCGAACACCATCAGCGCCACGTAAGGCCAGTCCCCGAGTTCAGTGTCGAAGACCAGCACCAGGGCAAGAAACATTCCGGCGCACAGCACATCGGAAGCAGCCACCACCACGCCCCGCTTCAGAGGCGCGGTCGCTTCAGCTTTGCGCTCCGGCGGCGGCGACAGTTGCATCAACGAACGAGCTTGCGCAGGCCTCGCCTGACCCGGGCGCCGAACGCCTTCAGGTCATCACCCTGGTCCCTGATCCGTTGCCCGAATCGGTAAGCGGAGTCGCTGGAGACACCGAGCCGCAGCTGCGCAGAAGCGGTTGCCACAGACTTGCCTGTTATGCCGGAGACCAGTTCCGCTTCCAGCAAGACGAAAGCGTCGAAGTTCGTTTCGTCCAAACCGACACCGATGGCGGCTGCCATGTCGGTCACGAGCTTTCGCGTCGACAGTTGACGCAGTAAAGGATGCTTTCGCACCGCCGGCGGCAGGTCGCGCAGGAAGAAGTAGACAGCCCGGATCACGATCAACTGCAGGTCAATGGGCTGCAGCCACTTCCATTCGAGGTCGATAAAGGCAACCTTTCCTTGATGTACGAAAGTGTTGCGCCAGATCGCATCCAGCAAGTGTCCGGGGAGCTTCCTGCGCTCCTCGTCGAGCGCTTGTTCGCGGAGGGCTTGCACCCACTGACCAGCGGGCGCCAGGAACTCTGCCATCGACAGCTTCTGTTCCTGCAGTCGCCGCTCCATGGTGAGTTGAAGTGAAGGGCCACTGATCCATGGACCTTCCACCCCGCGCAGTTCAAAGCTGGCAGATGGGCGGGTTGCAGGTTCGCGAATGGGCTGCTTCTGTACCAGTATCTGGTGATCGGCAGACTCGAGAAAGCGCGTGACAGTCTCGTACTCCGGCCGACGATGTCCGCTGTACATCACTCCCAGCGAGGCAGTCTTGACGCGGCGGCGGGCTGACTTGCTGGCGACAACCAAGAATGAATTCGCGAAGAACGGAAGCTGCCCATTTCGGGCGAGTTCGATCGTTGCCAGTCGTTCGTCGAACAGCGGTGAACGCCGGCCTGCATAGTCGCGCCCCCGGTACTGCCCGATGAGTTCGCCCGCGTCGACGAGGTCGAACAAGCGCTCGGCGAACACGCCGGTCGGGATCTTGTAGTCCGGGTAGGGGTACAGGAACTCCACATGCTGAAACAGAGGCTTGAGCATGTGCTCGAGCTCAGAGCGACCGAACGTCTTGACCTTGCTGCCCCAGAGTGGGTAGCCCTCGACGCCCTCGAACATGCGGTTCGTGTGGTCCTCTCGGGCTGACGAGAAGTACTTCAAGCCGAACTGGTTTTCGATCGCCAACACCAACTGGCCATCGTCGTCCGTCAGGTCGGCGAACTCTTGCAGGACGCGCGCGTATGGGTTGTCTCCCGGCACGAAGCTGCCGGCATACTCAAGCACCCCGATACAGTACACGAGGTTTAGCTTTCGCCTGAACTTGATGTCCTGGTAAGGCGAACAGATCACGTCGACCGAGTTCAGGTCACGAGTCCTTAGGCGGGCAAGCTCGGCCCGAGCAAGGCTTCCTTCGACACTGATTACGTTGGCGAATCGCTCCCCAAGATACCGAGTAATCGCTCCACAGCCGCAGCCGACCTCGAGTACAGCGCTGTCATGATCCACCTCAAGTGGGCTGAACAACTGCGCTCTCTTGCGCGTGAGGTGGTATTCGCTGACCCAATCCTTGATGTGCCGTTCAAGCTCAACGGACGTTGTCGACAGGTCCTGACTGCCGTTCATGACCGATCTCAGATACGCCTCGGTCTCGGCACCGTCGGAGTACGCGATCGATCGCGCCTCAGGCGGCAGCCAGACGCCTGAAGGGGCCTTGCGAAGATCGTTCAGGACCAGGTCGGACAGCGCATGTCGGGTGGGCATTGTCAGGCGTCAAGGTTGGAGTGTCGAGGTGAGATGAAATGGGCGATGGTAGCCAGGGCTGCCGCGCTGAGGGACACCCTGATCAACCAGGCGAAGGCGGCCCCCAGAATCCCAAAGTGGGTCAGCAGCAGGTAGAGGTAAGAGACGTATAGCGGCGCTTCCACAAGGTGCAGCTTCGCCGTCAGGTCCGGCCGACCCGATGACTGGACGTAGGCCTGGGAGATCAATCCCATGCTGTTGGCGAACACGCCCAACATGAGCACAACGGCAATGCTCGAACTCCTGTCCGCGTACTCTTGACTGAGCCACCACGCTAGCGCCGGTTCGGCAAAGAGGCACACTACCAGCACAAGCGGCGCCATGACGCTGCAGTTTAGTGCAAGCGTGTGCCAATACAGGCGCTGCGCGCCCGAAGGGTCCTTGGCCCCTATCTCTGCAAATGCTGCAAACATGACCCCCAGGATCGCGGAAGGAATGATGAGAGCACGGGTGACGATCTCGAAAGGTACGGTGTAGTACGCGACTGCTGCTGCCGACACGAGTGCTCCGACAAAAAAGCGATCCGCGTAGAGCATGATCGGCCCGACGATGTTGCTCACGGTGAGCCATCCTCCGAACCGTAAGAATGGCCCAATCCTGAAGGTCGGGTCGGCGCGCGCCGAGACAAAGTGCGGCATGATGCGGTCGCAGGCCCACCAAGTTGCGATGAGCCCCGCCAACCGCCCGCCGACGATCGTAGCCGTCAGGGCCGCCAAGTGTGTGGTCCATGGCAGTACCATCACCGGTCCGAGGAAGATGACCAGGCTCATCGGCACCCGGATCGCATTGATGAGTCCGAAGCGTTGATGCGCCTCGAGCACACCAGTCAGTGCGGCATTGAAAATGACGATAGGAATCCCGAGGGCGAGCACCACAAAGGCAGCCCTTGCCTCGCTCTTCAGGCCAGTAGGCAGCTTCAGCAAGTCGCCGACCAGCCAATGCGTACCCAGCAGTACCGCCGCGCCGCCAAAGATCCCCAGTACCAGCATGATCTTCAGGATCGGCTTGACGATGGCGGGTACTTCTTCGGCTCTGCCCTCACCAATTGCCCGCGAGGCGAAACGCGTCAAGGTGCGACCGAGGCCGAGGTCGAACAGGCTGAAGTAGCCGACGAGGACCCAGCCCATGGCTAGGACACCGAAGCGCTCGGGGCCCAAAGCATGGACAAGCACCGGCATCGCAGCGAGCCCAGCCGCTAGTGGGGCGATTTGTCCGGCAAGGTTGATTGCCGAATTCATCCGCAGCCGGCGTGTGTAGGGCTTCGAAGTCATGTTGCGGGTCGCCGAGAGGTGCCGTCGTAGCGGCAGACGAGCGATCTCGCCCGCGGGTATGGGGACACGGCCTGAGGAAGGATCAGGTCCGCCCTGGCGAGCCCGGTTTGCGCCTCGCGAGCACGACAATCAGCGCGCCAAAAACAAGGACGACACCTGCCGTTCCCAGCGCAACGAGCAGTCGCCGCGGGCGATTCTTTCTTTCGGCGGCGGTTGCTACGTCGATAACCTGGACCAAGCCGCTGTCGCGGCTTTCGTCGAGTTTGGCGGCTTCGTATTGCCTTGCGAACAACTCGAGCAGCGCTTCCTGGTACTTGAACTCCCGCAGTTTGCCGAGGTACTCAGAGCCGTTGGCTGCTTGGTCCGAAACTTCCATGCTGCGCAACTGCTGCCGTAGCGCCGCGAGAGTCGTCACCTGCTTCTGCACTTCGACCGCGTTCTCCGTATAGCCGCGCCGGAGAGCCTCTAGCCGGACCTCCGCTGCAGTAATCTCTGCCAATAGGCGGGCATAGCCCTCCATGGCTGCCTTCGGCTCCGCCCTAAGCACACCTGCGCCAATGCCACTGCGTTCAAGCGAACGCTGAGATCTCTCAAGTGCGGCCCGCGCTGAGTTCATCTGCCTCTCGAAGAAGGCGCGTCGCTGCTGCGCCTCGGTCAGCGCTAGTTCGGAGATCAGCCGACGCAATTCGTCCACGTACTGGTTGGCGATCGCGGCTGCCCGTTCCGGGTTCGTGTCCTCCACTTCGACAGTGATGATTCCATCGCGCTTGCCGAGCCAGATGCGTGAGTTCTCGAACAGCTGCTCGCGAGTCTTGATCCTCAACTGTTCGTCATAGACCTGCATGAGGCCGAACTTGTCGATCAGACGGTCAGCCACATTCACGCTCTGAAGCAAAGCAACGTACTGGTCGCCTGGTGTCTTCAAGGTTGTGCCGGCTCCCGTCAGTGCCGACAATGACGCCAGGGCTGCGAAGGCGTTGTTCTGCTGCGACTGCGGCGGCAAGAACGTGGTTCTCGAAAGATAGTGCGGGGAAACCAGAAAAGTGGCGCCGAAGGCAAGCGCGCCCGAGACGAGACCAGCGGCTGCCAAGGCTTTCAGCCGCATGCGTAGCGCCGACGCGATCTCCGACACTGGCAGGCCATCAGGAGCCTCCAACGTTGTCGAGTCGCTCTTGGGGGCTTCGATCATGAACGCCAAAGGAGTCGCACAGCGGTTGGGACGGGTTCGGGGACTGGCTCAGTTGCCCAGAACCTTGATGGCGGCGGCTCCAAGGCCGAACTGCGAGAGTATCTGCGTCCAGTCCTTAGCCATCTGAATGAACGTGGTCTTGTTCATCTGCTCTGGCACGAACAGAGTGTCACCAGGCTCGGCTTGCTGGGTCAGTAGGCTGTCGGACCGATTGAACCAGCCGCGTCGCTGTAACTGGCTCATTACCTCGCCGTTTGGGCGGATCATGAAAATACTCTCCTCGTCGGCGCCGGCGGTAGGTCCGCCTGCCATGCGCAGATAGTGCCCTACGGTGCCACCCGGAAGGTAGAGATAGCTGGAGGCATTGAAGACGCTTCCGAACACGCCGACTGTGGTCGGTCGGGGCGGTACGTAGATCCGGTCACCGTCTTCCAACGCCAAGTCGGGCAGGGCGGTAGCGTCAGGCTCCAGACGAAGCACAACGCGGCCTGATGGCCTAACCGCCCGAAGTCGTTCGATAAGGCGGTTCGCAGCTGCCGAGCGAGCAGCCTGGGCGCTGGCTTCTTCTGAAGAAGTAATGCGCAAGGCGCTGGTAGAACGTGTGAAGTCGGTTTCGAGATCGCGCAAGAACCGGTCGTAGTTGTCCGCCTGAGTTCGCTGCACGCTCAGTCTGACGAACTCCGTGGCGTAAAGGAACGCCGCGTCGGTGTACCCGCCGGCCGCTCGGACTGCGTCTGCTACGGTGCTGTTTTCCGCAAGCACGTACTCGCCGGGCTGGGCAACCTCCCCCTCGATTTTCACGCGTTTTGACTGGCGCTGGGTGGGCAGCGCGACGGCAACGACGCTGAATGCGCGCAACACATCGCCAGACTGCAACTCGCCATCGGCTTGCGCGGGGAGCTGGAGTTGTTCCACGCGAGGCGCGTTGCGCTCGCCAACGCGCTCACGTGCAACCCGGGTGCGGTCGGCCACGGCAGTGAAGCCACCGGCCATCCGAAGTGCATCGGAGACCGTTTCGCCAGCCTTCAACTCGACGACCACAGGTCGGTTGACACTGCCAATCACGCCGACCTGCTTACCTACTGCGCCAACATGCACGACGTCACCTGCCCGCAGCGTGATGTCGGCGCGAATGTCACCATTGAGCAGCAAGTCGTAGAGGTCGATGCGGGCGACCATAGCTCCATTGCGGCGCACCTGGATGTCCCTGAAACTTCCCGAGGCCGAGGGTCCGCCTGCCGCCATCAGGGCGCGGACGACAGTCGACAGACTACTCACGGAGTAACTGCCAGCCTTTTCTACGAAGCCCGTGACAAAAACCCTGATGCCACGCAATTGGCCCAGTGTCACGCTGCTCTGAAAGTTGCGGAAAACTTGCGATATGCGGCGATTGATGACCTCGGCTAGGTCGCCGTAACGCACACCCGACACTTGTACCGTGCCCACGCGCGGGATGGCAACTCGTCCGGCTCGGTCGACGACGAGCCGCAAGTCCGCGTCGACCGACCCCCACAACGTAACGAGCACTTCGTCGCCGGGCCCCAACACGTACTCTTGCGGCACCATGGGGTTGATATCGGCGCCTGCAGAGGCGCCGTCTGCGATGATCAGTTCAGCCCCGTAGCGGCGAATCTCGACATCGGGTCCGGCCTGGAGCTGCACAAACCGCTCGAACTCGCCCTTCGCATATGGCTTGTCAGGTTTCGAACGAGCCAGTGTCCCTGAGTCTGCACCCTCGGTCGTGGGTGGTTGGGGGGGGGAAGGCGCCTTCTCTGGAAGTGGTGCTTGCCGTAGACGAAGCGGACCGTCGGCCATCGGCCCGTAGACTTCGGGTGTCGGGACAGACTGGGCACCCAGGTCGGTTACGACGAAGAGACTCAGGATGACTGCGGCGGCCAGAGAGCGCAGACATTGGGATTCGCAAGGCAATCTCATCGGTTGCTGGCCGTAAGCAGCGTGTCATCGTTGTGCGACTCGCGAGTGTAGCGGGTCACTGCAGCAGCTCGTCTCGGAGCCCGCGTCGTCGTTCGTGCTCGATCCGGGTCGGCCAGTGGTCGGGAAGAGGATAATCAGCATTGATGAATGAACTCCAGCTTGCCGCCGCAGCCTCTTCACGCCTTGAGCCATTCAGCTCGACCGAGGCGCCCCCCCGCTTCGACACCCTCCCCCTAGACCCCAAGCTCCTGCGCGCCGTCGCCGATGCCGGCTACACGGCCATGACCCCCATCCAGGCCAAGGCGATCCCCATCGTCCTGGCCGGGCGCGACGTGATGGGCGCCGCCCAGACCGGCACCGGCAAGACCGCGGCGTTCACGA
>CAYPYV010000030.1:0-10778 GCA_964414845.1 uncultured Devosia sp.
GGCCGCCGACAGCGTCCGGGGCTTCGCCGAGACCGGTGCCGCCGTTCATTTCGAGGGATGGGACGCCCTGCCGGTGCTCGGGGATCCCGCCGCCCTGCGCCGCGCCTTGGCCAACCTGATCGACAATGCCCTGAAGTTCGCGGGCGATGCCCGGGTGTCGACCGGACAGGAGGGCGAGCTGGCCGTCGTTACCATCGCCGACCGGGGCCCGGGACTGCCGGACGATGAGTTGCAGACCGTCTTCGAGCCCTTCTATCGCGGCGAACGCTCCCGCAACCGCCAGACTGGCGGGGCGGGGCTGGGTCTCGCGGTCGCGCGACAGGCGGCGCGAGCGGCAGGCGGCGATGTGACGCTGACCAACCGGCCCGGCGGAGGGCTTGAAGCCCGGCTGGCGCTGCCCCTGTCCAGCTGAGCCGTTACACGGACTATCGCCTTGTGATCGCCGCCGGGGTTGATCCTCGCGCGCGCCGGTTCCATTGAGGCGCCCAACACGGCCTCAAGCAGCGTTACACGCGACAGGCCGCAAAAAACGGCAAACACTGCTTCAGGAGACTTCGCCCATGACTGTCCGCGTCGCCATCAACGGCTTCGGCCGCATCGGTCGCCTCGTGCTCCGCTCGATCGTCGAGCATGGCCGCCGCGACATCGAGGTGGTGGCGATCAACGACCTCGGCCCGGTGGCCACCAACGCCCACCTGCTGCGCTACGATTCGGTCCATGGCCGCTTCCCCGGCACGGTCGAGGCGGGCGACGACTGGATCGACGTGGGCCTGGGCAAGATCAAGGTCACGGCCGAGCGCGATCCCGCGAACCTGCCGCACAAGGACCTGAACGTCGACATCGCCTTCGAATGCACGGGCATCTTCACCGCCAAGGACAAGGCCTCGGCCCACCTGACCGCCGGCGCCAAGCGCGTGCTGGTCTCCGCCCCGGCCGATAACGCCGACAAGACCATCGTCTACAAGGTCAACCACGACACCCTGACCGCCGACGACATCGTCGTCTCCAACGGCAGCTGCACCACCAATGCGCTCGCCCCCGTCGCCAAGGTGCTGAACGACCTGTTCGGCATCGAGCGCGGCTACATGACGACGATCCACGCCTACACCGGCGACCAGCCGACGCTCGACACCATGCACAAGGACCTCTACCGCGCCCGCGCCGCTGCCCTGAGCCAGATCCCGACCTCGACCGGCGCGGCGAAGGCCATCGGCCTCGTCTTGCCGGAGCTGAAGGGCAAGCTCGACGGCATCTCGATCCGCGTGCCGACCCCGAACGTGTCGCTTGTCGACCTGAAGTTCGTGGCAAAGCGCTCGACCACCGTGCAGGAAGTCAACGACGCACTGATCGCTGCCAGCAATGGCGCGCTCAAGGGCGTGATGACCGTGACGCACTACCCGCTGGTGTCCTCGGACCTGAACCACGATCCGCACTCGGCCACCATGCTGCTCGACCAGACCAAGGTAATGGACGGCAATTTCGTCAACATCCTCGGCTGGTACGACAACGAATGGGGCTTCTCGAACCGCATGTGCGACGTCACGGCGGCTTTCGCCAAGACGCTGTAACCAACGCGCGGGCGGGGCGGAACATCCGGCCGCCCCGTAGCCCACCTGTTGCACAAAAGCGCGCCGCTTGCAGGAAAGCGGCGCGCCATCGCGACGTACAGGGCACTCAACTTGCGCGAGCCTAACTGTGGTGCAATTAATACAATAACGGCAGCATTTGGAGTGAATTGATGATTCGTGGTTCGATTTTTGCAGCGATTCTTTTGGGCACTTTGGCGTCGCCTGCATTGGCCGATCCCAGCGGCTTTGTGTCGATCGGCGCGGGCGTGGTATCGTTCGACTCGAACTGGGCGGACGACACGTTCGATGGCTCTGCCATCGAGTTTGCTGCGAGTGGTGCCTACGATTTCGAGGGCGGCCTCGGAGCGCAGGGCGATTTCGTGTTCCACCGCTATGGTATCGAGGTGTATGGCGGCGACTCCACGATCACGGATTTCGACGGCGCGGTCCACCTCTTCTTCCGCAACGACCAGTACCTGTTGGGTGCGTTCGTGCAGGGCGGCAAGAGCAAGTACTACTATGACGACGCCTATATTCTTGAAGAGACGCGCGGCTATGCCGGCCTCGAAGGTCAGGTCTTCGTTGATAACCTGACGCTCTATGGTCGTATAGCCGGCAGCAATATCGACATGGATGGCGAAGACGACAGCTGGACCGGCTGGCTGGCAGATGCTGAGCTGCGCTACTTCATTACCGACAATTTCCGCATTGATGTGCATGCCGGGACCGAGGTGCAGAACACGGACTTGAAGTCCGGCGACATCGACACTGTGAAGGTTGGTATCGGCGGCGAGTACAAGCTCGAGGACTCCCCGATCAGTTTCTTCGGCAGGCTGGACTACGTTTCCACACAGACCGAAATTGATATTGAGCAGACGGCCGTCCGCATTCTGGTTGGTGCAAAGTTCAATTTCGGCGACGAGACATTGAAGTCGCGTGACCGTACGGGCGCCAGCCTGAAGCCGGTGGAGCCTGCGCCGCTGGTCTTCGAAGACGCGCGCTGACCGAAGCCGCCTCGGACAAGCAACTGTGACGCCCCGCCAATGCGCGGGGCGCTTTTGTTTCTATCGGCTGCATGTGGGTCGTGTGTGTCGTACGTCATAGGGATGTCGCCAAATGATGAGACGACTTCGGCCATAAACCCGTCAGGCGCGGAGCACGCCCATGCGCGACAGTGAACGGCTCTTGTTGGCGCTCAACGTTCTGGGCAGCATAGGCGCCGGCTGGACCGGTACTCCGCTCTGGTTCGCCATTTCGGGCAGCGTACTGGCGGCTTATGTCATTCTCGAAGATCGGGCGTTGCGTCGAAGGATGGGGCCAAGGCACTGGCCAAGCGAAGGCTTTGCACGCTTCAACTTCAACACCAATCTCAACTTCGCCTTGACGCAGATGCTGCTGGGCACGGTGCTGTTTGCACTCGTGGCGATGGCCCGCAACACTGTCGGCCTGTAGCGACACCCCCTGCCCCTTGCCCCGCCTTCAATCCTTGGTATTAGACGGGCACCTCGCCAACCAAGCGGAGCCCGCCATGGCCGCCTTCAAGACGCTCGATGACTATGATCTCACCGGCAAGCGCGTGCTGCTGCGCGCCGATCTCAACGTGCCGGTGGCCGATGGCAAGGTGACGGACGCAACCCGCATCGAGCGCCTGCTGCCGACGATCCGGGAGATCGTGAAGAAGGATGCAAAGGCCATCATCCTCAGCCATTTCGGCCGGCCCAAGGGCAAGGTCGATCCGGAATTCTCGCTGGAGCAGGTCGTACCGGCGATCGTCGAGCTGACTGGGCACCCGGTCGGCTTCGTCGCGACCGACTGGGTGGATGTGTCGAAGGTCAAGCAGGCAATCGACGAGGCGCCCGCCGGTTCCGTGCTGGTGCTTGAGAACACCCGCTTTCACAAGGGCGAAGAAGAGAACGACGTAGAACTCGCCAAGCGCATGGCAAGCCTCGGCGACATCTATGTGAACGACGCGTTCTCTGCGGCCCACCGCGCCCATGCCTCGACCGAGGGCGTGGCGCACCTGTTGCCATCGGCCGCCGGCCGCGCCATGCAGGACGAGCTGATCGCGCTCGAAAAGGGCCTAGGGCATCCGCAGCGCCCGGTGATCGCCATCGTGGGCGGCGCCAAGGTATCGTCCAAGATCGACCTGCTCGAAAACCTCGTGACCAAGGTGGATGCCCTGGTGATCGGTGGGGCCATGGCCAACACGTTCCTCCATGCCGGCGGACTCGGTGTCGGCCGTTCGCTGGTGGAAAAGGATCTGGCGGAAACAGCCAACCGCATCCGCGACAAGGCGGAAGCCTCGGGCTGCGCCATCATCCTGCCGATCGATGCGACGGTGGCCTGGCATTTCGAGGCCAATGCACCCCATCGCTTCTACGGCGTCGACAGCATGGACCCTGATGGGATGATCCTGGACGTCGGTCCGGGCTCGATCGAGCGCATCAAGGGCGCGGTCGACGATGCGAAGACCGTGGTGTGGAACGGACCGCTCGGCGCCTTCGAGATGACGCCCTTCGACCAGGGCACCGTCGAAATCGCGAAATATGTCGCCGACCGCACCCATCACGGCAAGGTCGTGTCGGTCGCAGGCGGCGGCGACACCGTCGCGGCGCTCGCCCATGCCGGGGTGAAGGACAAGTTCACCTACGTTTCCACGGCAGGTGGCGCATTCCTGGAATGGATGGAAGGCAAGGCCCTGCCCGGCGTCGAGGCGCTGAAGAAGTAAGTCGGATGGCCGAAGCTGCGACCGAGACGGTCCATGCCAACTGGATGGAGCGCGCCAGGGCCTTTGGTGACGCGCGGTTTTCGGCTGCCCCGATTATTGCCACGGAGCGGCTCACGCTTCGTGGCTACGAGTTCGCGGATTTCGAGCGGCTGGCGGAAGTCTATGCCACTGATCGCTCGCGCTATGCGGGCGGGCCACTAAGCGCCGACAGGCTGTGGAAGGGGACCGCCAGCGGCATAGGCCAGTGGCCGCTGCTCGGCCTCGGCACCTGGGCCATCTCGGTGACCGCCAGCGGCGAACGGGTGGGAGAGGTTGCTGTCTCCTGGCCGCCCGAATATCCTGAGCCAGAACTCGGGTGGCTGCTTTTCAACACCTATGAGGGCCGCGGATACGCGACCGAAGCCGCGAAGGCGGCCATGCACTGGGCAATAACGGCGCGCCGCATGCCGTCACTCGTCTCCTATATCGACCCGGACAACCTGCCGTCCCAGCGGCTTGCTATGCGTATCGGCGGAACTCGCGACATGTCGGCCGCAACGCCGAATGGCGAAGGCTGCTGGGTGTTTCGCTATCCGGTTTCTCAGGCAGCGCTGTAGCGGAGAAATCCGCCATCACCCCTTCGTCTGATACCTGAACGTCTGATGGCGGGCGGGGACGCATGTGGGGCAGTGTCGGCGGCATGAACGCTGGAGAAGCTCCCATGTCCAACGGTACCAATCTCAACGCCATCGCCAAGAAGCTCGTTGCCAACGGCAAGGGAATCCTGGCCGCCGACGAATCCGAAGGCACCATCGCCAAGCGCTTCGCGCTGATTGGCCTGCCGGTGACGCTGGAAAGCCGGCGCGACTATCGCGAAATGCTGTTCCGCTCGACGGAAGCCATGACCCAGTACATCTCGGGCGTCATCCTGATCGAGGAGACGCTGGAACAGCGGGCGAAGGACGGGACACCGTTTTACGAGCTGCTGAAGGCCGCCGACGTCATTCCCGGCATCAAGGTCGACCGTGGCGCCTTCCCGCTACCGGGCACGCGCGACGAGAAGATCACCGAGGGGCTCGACGGGCTGCATCACCGGCTGGAGCACTATGCGCGCAACGGCGCGGGCTTCGCGAAATGGCGCGGCGTAATCGCCATCACCAACCAGGCGCCGACCCGCAATGGCATCCGCGCCAATGCCCATGTGCTGGCGCGCTATGCCGCGGCCTGCCAGGCGGCGGGAATCGTGCCGGTGGTGGAGCCGGAAGTGCTGGCCGATGGCGAACCGGGGGACCATTCGATCGAGCGTTGCGAGGAGGTGACCCGCGAGACCCTGGACACAGTTTTCAGCGAGCTGCGCCTCGCGGGTGTCGACCTATCGGGTATGCTTCTGAAGCCAAACATGGTGACCGCCGGCGTTCGCGCGAAACAGAAGCCGAGCGTCGCCGAAGTCGCCGAGCGGACGGTGAGCACGCTGCGCGCGACGGTTCCGGCCGCCGTGCCGGGCATCGCCTTCCTCTCGGGCGGACAGTCGGACGAAGAGGCGACCGCGCATCTTTCGGCCATGAACCAGCTGGGCGGCCTGCCCTGGAAGCTGACCTTCTCCTATGGCCGGGCGCTGCAGACGGCGGCGCTGCTCACCTGGAACGGCGAGGAAGCCAATGTACCGGCTGCGCAGGCGGCCTTTACCCATCGGGCAAAAATGAACGCGCTCGCCGCCCTGGGCCAGTGGCGGCCGGAAACCGATCTGGCAGCCTGATGTTCTGACGGACGCAAGCAGGGGCGCGACGAAACCGCGCCACTGCTTTTTGCCTGCCTTTCGCCATGGACCTCGATATAAGACGGGCCATGTCGACCGAAATCTTCCTCATCGCCCCCACCGAACTCCCTGTCGAAACGCTGAAGCCAGCGCTTGTCGACTATCTGTCCCGCCACTCGGTATCAGCCGTGCTCCTGCCGCGCGGCACCATGGCCGAAAACGCCTACAAGACTCTGGCGAAGCAGCTGATCGAACCGCTGCAGAAAGCCGGCGCGGCCGTGCTGGTGGAAGGCGAGCCCGGCTTCGTGCGCCTGCTCGGCGCCGATGGCCTGCATGTGCCGGGCGGCATCAAGGCGGTGCGCGAGGCCGTGGACGTGCTGAAGCCCAACTATATCGTCGGCGCCGGCGATATCGGCACCAGGCACGATGCCATGCAGAAGGCGGAACTCGACCTCGACTATATCCTATTTGGGCCGCTTTCAGGCGCCATAACCGAGCCCGAGCGCGAACTGGCGCGCTGGTGGGCCGAAACCATGGAAATACCGTCCGTCCTCTGCGACCCGGAAGCCAATGCTGCAGCCTTCGAGTCAGAGGGATGCGAGTTTATCGGGCTGCGCCTGCCGGAGCCGACAAAATGAAGCGGCTCCTGCCGCTGGCGCTGGTCTATGCGATTTTGGCCGGGAGTGCCGGCGCACAGGACTCAGCCAGTTCGGCAGTGTCGGGTGGCACCCTGCCGCTAGGTCCTGCACCGGCTGAGACCGCGGCCCAGATGCAGGACGCGGTGACGATCAGCGCCCAGGTGTTTGGACCGCGCGTGGACGAGGCCTATGGCGCCTACCAGCGGGGCTATTTCCTGACTGCGCTTGCCCTTGCGCTGCCCCGCGCCGAACAGGGCGACCGCCATGCACAGACATTGATTGCCGAAATCTACCAGCGCGGTGATGGCATCGGTCGCGACCCGGTGAAGGCAGCGCAATGGTACGAGCTGGCGAGCCGGGCCGGCGACCCCATCGCCACCTTTTCGCTCGCCATTCTGTACCAGAACGGGGACGGCGTGGAGAAAGACCGGAAGAAGGCAGCGACGCTGATGAAGCAGGCTGCCGACGCCGGCTACAATCCGGCGCGCTACAATCTTGGCCTCCTGCATATCGAAGGCCTCTACATGCCGCCCGACATGGTGGAGGCGGCGCGGCTGATCGGCGCAGCCGCCGCGGGCGGCTTGCCCGAAGCGCAATATGACTATGCGGGCATGCTGACCGAAGGCGCCGGCGTTGCGCCCGACCCGAAGGCAGCCGCGGAATACTACCGGAAAGCGGCATTGGCCGGGCTGGTCGCGGCCGAAATCGACTACGCGACCGTGCTCTATCTTGGCAAGGGCGTGCCACAGGACAAGCAGGCGGCAGCCGGCTGGTATCAGCGGGCGGCTGAAAGCGGCAACCCGGTGGCGCAGAACCGCTACGCCAAGCTTCTTGCTGCCGGCGAGGGCGTGGCCGTCGACATGGAAACAGCGGCCATGTGGCGGGCCCTGGCCCAGCGGCAGGGCCTGAAGGATCCGAGACTCGACCAGCTGCTGGCGACCATAGACGAACAGACGCTGTCCCGCGCCGAGGAGCGGGCGCGGTTCTGGCCCTCGCCGCCGCCCGTCAAACTTGCCGAGAATACGACGCCAGCTGCTACGACGCCCTGAGCTACCCTTGCGCTCTCGCCGGTTCTGCGGCAAAAGGCGGCCCTTCCCTACCCCTCCCCTGACTTGCGCGGAGTTTACGCCATGCGCTCGGCGCTCTTGAACATCATGGTCCAGGCCGCCACCAAGGCCGGCCGTTCGCTGTCAAAGGATTTCGGCGAAGTCGAAAACCTGCAGGTCTCGCTGAAAGGCCCCGCGGACTTCGTTTCGAATGCCGACAAGCGGGCCGAGCAGATTGTCTTCGAGGAGCTGAAGAAGGCCCGACCGACCTACAGCTTCCTGGGCGAGGAAGGCACGGAGGTGAAGGGCACCGACGGCCAGCACCGCTGGATCGTCGATCCACTCGATGGCACAACCAATTTCCTGCATGGCGTGCCGATGTTCGCCGTCGCCATCGCGCTGGAGCGCGGGGATGAGATCGTTGCCTCGGTGATCTACAATCCGGTCATGGACGAGCTCTACAGCGCCGAAAAGGGCGGTGGAGCCTGGCTGAATGATCGCAAGCGCCTGCGCGTCGCAGGCCGTCGCCACCTCGCCGATGCGCTGCTTGTCACTGGCATTAACTCCCGCGGCCGGCCAGAAGACCTGCACCAGCTGAAGCAGCTTGCGCATGTGACGCCGGCTGTTGCCGGCATTCGCCGTACCGGCTCGGCATCGACGGACCTTGCCTGGGTCGCCGCGGGCCGCTTCGATGCCTATTGGGAAGCAGGGCTTGCGCCCTGGGATGTCGCACCGGGCCTGCTGCTGGTCAAGGAAGCTGGTGGCACGGTTTCCGACCAGGCCGGCAAGCCCGGCGCAATCTGGACCGGCAATGTGCTCGCCGGCAACGAAACCATCCACGCTCAGCTGTCGAAGCTGCTGCAATCGGTGAAATAGCCGCGCCCGCGCCACACTCGGCTGCTAGCCCCGACATGGATACGGGGAGGATGGACTGTCGAAACCCGGAGGCAGCGATTGCGCCGCCGGCGAAAAGCGCTCTAGACTCCGCCGTAATGACATTCACGCCGGGGCCGCCGCATGTCGCAGACCTATGATCCGTATCGTCTGGCCAGTCCGACGGTCTACCTGATCAAGATTCTGATCTTTCTCGTGCTGGTGGCGCTGGTTGCGGCCATTCTCTTCAACCAGCTGCTCACGTTCTTTTGGCAGAACCCGTTCATCAACTCATTGATTTTGCTGGCATTGGCAATCGGCATTCTGCTAAGTGTCCGCCAGATCATGGGGCTCTTCCCCGAGATCAAGTGGGTGAATGCCCTCCAGCAGGGCACGATGCCGCCGCAGCAGCCGAAGCTCCTGGCGCCCGTGGCGAACCTGTTGCGGGACCGGCTCGGCGAGGCCGTGATCACCCCGACCTCGATGCGCTCGATCCTCGATTCGGTCGGCAACCGGCTCGACGAACAGAAAGATACCTCGCGCTATCTCACCGGCCTTCTGGTCTTCCTGGGCCTATTGGGCACTTTCTACGGCCTGCTCGAAACCGTGACCCACGTAGCCGCAACCATCCAGGCGCTCGATGCGACGGGCGGCGACACGGCGAGCCTGTTCTCGAACCTGAAGGAAGGCCTTGCCGCCCCTCTCGGCGGCATGGGTACGGCCTTCTCGGCTTCGCTGCTCGGGCTTTCCGGCTCGCTGATCCTAGGGTTTCTCGACCTGCAGACGAGCCAGGCGCAGAACGCCTTCTATACCGACCTCGAGGACTGGATGACCTCGATGACGGAGCTCGACCACCCGATGACGCAGATGCAGGCCTCGGGCCTCGGCCTCTCGCAGGATGAAATGTCGGCCATGCTGGCGCAGTTCGGCTCATCGATGCAGAACGCCGGTTCTTCGCAGAATGCCATACGCGCCATGGCCGAGCTGGCGCGCGGCATCGATGGACTGGTGAAGCATATCCGCGCAGAGCAGGAGGACTTGCGCGGCCATATCATCCAGCAGGGCGAAACCAACAAGCGCCTGCAGCTTCTGATGGAAGCCATGCTGCGCGAAAGCGAGCGCGAGGCGGAAGCCGACCGCAAGTCGAAGTGAGGGGCACCGCACCATGATGGCCACCGGCCGCTCACGCCGATCGCAAGTGACCAATTACTGGCCGGGCTTCGTCGATGCCCTGTCGAGCCTCTTGCTGGTGATCATTTTCCTGCTCTCGCTGTTCATGCTGAGCCAGTTCTTTCTCGGGCAGGAGATCAGCGGCAAGGACACGGCGATGACGCGGCTCAACGCGCAGATCGCGGAGCTGAGCAACCTGCTGCAGCTCGAAAAGGCCAATTCCGGCGATCTCGAGGCCAACCTCGCCACGTTGCAGGCGACGCTTTCGACGACGACACTCGAGCGAGACCGGCTCGCGGGCGAAGTTGCGGGGGCTGGCGCCGGCGTCGCGGGCAAGGATGCCGAAATCGCGAACCTCAACTCGAAGCTCACGCAGCAGGCCGACCTGTCGCGCGAGGCACAGGCGCAGGTGACACTGCTCAACCAGCAGCTGGCCGCGCTGCGCCAGCAGATCGGCGCGCTCGAGGAGGCGCTGCAGGCCTCGGAGGCCAAGGACACGGAGAGCAAGGCGCAGATTGCCGACCTCGGCAGCCGGCTGAACGTCGCCCTTGCGCAGCGCGTGCAGGACCTCAGCCGTTACCGTTCGGATTTCTTCGGCAAGCTCAGGGCGGTGCTGGAAGGCCGCTCGGATGTGCGCGTGGTGGGCGACCGGTTCGTGTTCCAGTCCGAAGTGCTGTTCGGTGCCGGCGAAGCCACGATTTCGCCTGAAGGCGAGGCGGAACTGGGCAAGCTCGCGAGCGTGATCAAGGACCTGTCCAGCCAGATCCCCGAGGACATAAACTGGGTGCTGCGCGTCGATGGCCACACCGACAAGCGGCCGATCAACACGCCGGAATTCCCTTCGAACTGGGAATTGTCGGCGGCGCGCGCCATCGCGGTGACCAAGTATTTCGTGGCGCAGGGCATCCCGGCGCAGCATCTCGTGGCTGCGGGTTTTGGCGACAGCCGGCCGATCGACAACGGAGACTCGCAGGAAGCGCTGGCGCGAAACCGCCGTATCGAGTTCAAGCTGACGGACGG
>CAYPYV010000030.1:10878-23199 GCA_964414845.1 uncultured Devosia sp.
CTACTCCGCCGCCAGCGTCTCGGCACGGAATTGCAGCTTGGCGAGTTCGGCATACTTGCCGCCCTTGCGGACGAGCTCATCATGCGTGCCCTGGTCGATCACCCTGCCCTTTTCCATCACCACGATGCGGTTGGCATCTCGGATCGTGGCGAGGCGATGCGCGATCACGAGGGTGGTGCGCCCTTCCATCAGGCGGTCGAGCGCCACCTGCACGAGGCGCTCGCTCTCGGCATCGAGCGCGGAGGTGGCCTCGTCGAGCAAGAGGATGGGAGCGTTCTTCAGCAGCGCGCGGGCGATGGCGACGCGCTGCTTCTGGCCGCCTGACAGCATCACGCCGCGCTCGCCCACCATCGACTGGTAGCCATTGGGCAGTTGCGTGACGAAATCATGCACCAGAGCGGCCCGCGAAGCAGCTTCGATGTCTGCCTCCGAGGCATCGGGCCGCCCGAAACGGATATTCTCGGCGATGGTGCCGGCAAAGATCGTCGGCTCCTGTTCGACATAGGCAAAGCGGGACCTGAGATCGGCGATCGCCACCTCGCGGATATCGATGCCATCGACGAGAATACGGCCACCGGTCACGTCGTAGAAGCGTTGCACCAATGCGAGGAGTGTCGACTTGCCAGACCCCGACGAGCCGACCAGCGCGACCGTTTCGCCGCGCGCGACCGCGAAGGAGACGCCATCGATGATGGTTTCGTCGTCGCGCGCATGGTAGCTGAACCGCACATTTTCGAAAGCCACGGTGCCGAGTGCAGGAAGCGGCAGGGGCTTTGGAGCCTCGGGCGTGACGATGGACGGCTTGGTGTCGAGAATCTCGTTGAGACGCTCCATGGCACCCGCCACCTGCTGCACCGTGCCAAACGTTTCGGAGATGGAGGAAAAGGCGTTTGACGCCATCAGCGCGTAGATGGTGAACTGCGCCAGCTGTCCGGCAGTGACGGCCCCGTCGAACACCGCGCGCGCCCCCCACCAGATGAGCGCCACCAGCGCGGCGGTTGCCAGGAACATCACGACGCCAAGGAGGCGGGCGCGGGCCCCGAGACGCTTGACCTCAGCGTCGAAGCTCGCTTCCGCCCGCTGCGCATATTCCGCAGCCTGAAGCGTTTCCTGCCCAAAGCTGCGGATTGTGCGGTGCGACGAGAACGCCTCGGACGCCATGGCAGACATGTCGGCGAGCCGATCCTGCGTCTTGCGGGACATATTGCGTAACCGGCGCCCCACCATCAGCACCGGCAACAGGATCATCGGGACGACGACCACCACGGCAAGGGTAAGATACGGGCTGGTCAACGCCATAAGCACCAAGGCGCCGATGATGGTGACAATCCCCCGCACGCTCATCGACAGGTTGGAGCCGATAGCGGCGCGGATGATGACGACGTCGCCACTCAGACGCGCCGTCAGCTCGCCGACCCGGTGCTTGTCGAAGAAGGCGGTATCGAGCGCCAGCAAGTGTTCGAAGACAGCCTTGCGCAGGTCCGTAAGCACGCGCTCGCCAAGGCCCGCGACAAAATAGAAGCGCGCGCCGCTGGCTATCGCCATCACGGCAGCGAGCCCCAGCGCCAACAGGCCATACTCGCCGACCTTGTCGAGATTCTTTTCGACGAAGCCCTTGTCGATGATCCGGCCGGCCATGGCGGGCACACCCAGCGCGGCGAGCGCTGCGATGAGCAGGAAGAACATCGTCAACCCGAAACGCCATGGGTAGCGGAACAGGTAGGGAAGCAATCGCCACAGGGACGACATATCCTTTGAGCCGGGGCGATTGCGGGCCGACTTGATGCCGCGGCCTTGCTTGCGGCCGGATTCGCTACCTATTGACATGATGCGGTTTCGTCCTTGATGGAGCCGCTATAGGCCGTGCTCGCGCCAGGGGCAATGCTGGCGCGGTACCGCCGAATGCCGCAGCTTGCCCTTCGGGCAGCAGGAATGCCAGAAGGCCACACTTGCGCGGCCCCGGTTTTTTCTTTATGCAGCCGCTCAAACCTGTTCAGTTCCGTCCGGGCGCGTAGGCGCCCGTTTGATTTGAGGCACCGCCATGAAGAGCGACATCCACCCGGACTACCACGTCGTCACCGTCAAGATGACCGACGGCACCACCTACGAGACCAAGACGACCTGGGGCAAGGCCGGCGATGTGCTGCAGCTCGACATCGACCCCAAGACCCATCCGGCCTGGACCGGCGTGACCGGCAACCTGCTGGACCGCGGCGGCCGCGTGACTCGCTTCAAGGACAAGTTCAAGGGCCTCGGCCTCTGAGCCTGCCAAAACGGCAGAGAATTCGAGAACCCGGCCATCGCGCCGGGTTTTTGTTTGCCTGAGGACTTGCCGCCTCAAGGCGAGCGACCTGTCGGGCCTGCTCAGCGGTTGAGCGAGCCAAAGGCCGCCTTCAGGCGCGCCAGCTGGTCGGAAATGCTGCCTTCCGCGACGGGCACCTGCTCGGGCACTCCGGACCGCTCCAGACGATCATATTGCTGGACGCGGTCGAACAGGCGATCGCCCTTGGCAATGAAATCCTGCAACTGCGCGGGCAGTTCGGCATAGCCGGGCCCGCCGCGATCGGACGGCGTCGCAGAGAAGCGAACCTTCTCCTTTTCGGCGCGCGCGGTTTCGGCAGTCAGTTCGCCTTCGTTGACAGCCCGCTGCAGCAGCAGCCATGACGCCAGCTGCATCAGACGGGTGGTGAGCCGCATGCTCTCCGACGCGTAGACCATCGACGCCTCGCGCGGCAGGTTGCGGCTTTCGACGCGGCCCTTGCCGTCGAGATAGGCAGCCACATCCTCGATGAGCCGCATGCCGTCGCGATAGAGCGTGTCGAAACCGCCGGACGATACGATGCGTAAACCGATAGATACGGGTTGACCCTGCTCCGCGTTTTTCGTCACCGTGCTGCCCTTCTTGCCCCGCCGGTCTTGCGCCGGTCGCACATCTTTATCTGTGCGCCGTGCGGATTGCCTAATCCTTAACGCGGGCGCGTTTGTGGCGCACCAAAAAGAAAGAGCCGCTCTTGGGAACGGCTCTCGAAAGTTGACAGGGAGGCGTCAAACAGAGGGCGAGGCCACTCTGAAGAATCCAGAGAACTGGATAGCCTCAAATTGACATGCATAGGTTAATCCGCCGTTAATTCTCTCGACTTGGGTAACCTTACGAAGTGGTGAACACGCAGCCGTGAAGACTTTCAGAACTTGAACAGCGACTCTGCGGCTGTACGGGTTTTCTGCCGCTGCGCCAGTGCCTGCTCGATTCGGGCGATTTCCGTGCGCAGCAGCGCAATGCGATCCTCGAGTTCGGCGACGCCCATGGCGTCGAGGGGCATGCCCACCTCATGCGCCTTGGGGCGGCGGGGCGCGTTCTCGTCTTCCATCATCTTCTCCCTCCTTGGCTTTTCTGCAAGTTTAGTGGCGAAGAAGCATCAGGCAAGCCCCGCAGGAAAGAGTAGCGCATGCAGCGGATGATGGCAGCGATGGCGATCACATCGCCCGGCGGACCGGAAGTGCTGCAGCCACTGAGCATGCCGCTTCCCGGTCTGCAGCGTGGAGAGGTGCTGATCGAGGTGCATGCGGCGGGCGTCAATGCACCCGACCTCGCACAGCGCCGCGGAATCTATCCGCCACCGCCGGGCGCCTCGCCGCTTCCCGGCCTCGAAGTGGCGGGTATTGTCGTCGCCGTGGCGGCTGATGTGACAACGCGGCATGTCGGCGAGCGCGTGATGGCACTGACCAATGGCGGCGGGTATGCCGAGTATGTGGCGGTGCCCGCCGGCCAGGTGCTGCCCATCCCGGACGGCTGGAACAGTGTCAGCGCCGCCGCCCTGCCCGAGACGTTCTTCACCATCACCCAGACCCTCGTCATGCGCGCGGGCCTCTCGGCGGGCCAGTGGGTCCTGGTACATGGCGCCGCGGGCGGCATTGGCGGCGCAGCGCTCATCACAAGCCGAATACTCGGAGCACGTCCCATCGCCGTGGTGTCATCGGAGGACAAGGCCGCCTATGCGATGCGCCTCGGCGCCGAAGCCACGATCGACCGGACGCAGGAGGATCTTGCGAGGCGCGTACTGGAGATCACGAGAGACCATGGCGCAGACCGGGTTATCGACATCGTCGGGGGCAAGGTCCTGGCGGAAAACATCACGGCTTCGGCGACGGGCGGGCATATCTTGCTGATCTCGACCCAGGGCGGGGCCGAAGCACAGATCAATGTCGGGCTTGCGATGCGGAAGCAGCTGACCATATCGGGTTCCACCCTCCGACCGCAGACAAGCGAAACCAAGGCCGCGATCGCGGCACGGCTGGCAGCGGAACTCCTTCCCAGGCTGGGGCCCCATGCTGCTTCGGGTCTCAGGGTCCGGGCCACACAGCTCGCCGACGCCGCGGCGGCACACTACGCGCTCGAGAACAAGTCGAGATTCGGCAAGATTGTACTCGTGACCGAAAAGGGCCGCGCCGAAGCGACGGGAACCGAGGGAAATTCAATTGAAAGCCTGTGAGGGCGCGCGTATATAGGCGTTATTCCCACTCATCTTGCTACGACGAGGCGGGGCGGACCGGCGAACTCCGGCCGCGCCTCAAGGAGACACATCATGGCAACGACCCTTCTGATGCCCAAGGCGACCGCCGTCTGGCTGGTCGACAATACCGCGCTCTCGTTCGACCAGATTGCAGCCTTTTGCGGCCTGCATCCTCTCGAGGTGCAGGGTGTCGCAGACGGGGACGTGGCCAATGGCATCATGGGCGTCAGCCCTTTGCAGAACGGTCAGTTGAGCCGCGAGGAAATCGAAAGGGCCGAGGCCGACCCGAACTATCGCATGAAGATCAGCGAGCCGAAGGTCCGGGTCGCGGCGCCGAAGCGCAAGGGCCCGCGCTATACGCCGATTTCACGCCGCAATGAGCGGCCTAATGCCATCAAGTGGCTGCTGCGCAACCATCCTGAAATGAAGGATGCGCAGATCATGCGGCTCGTGGGCACGACCAAGTCGACCATCGACTCCGTGAGGGACGGCACGCACTGGAACAATGCGAACATCACCCCGATGGACCCGGTGACGCTCGGACTGTGCAGCCAGATCGACCTCGACCTCGAAGTGAGCCGTGCCTCGAAGGGCTCGACCCCGACTGACGAACTCAACCAGGGCACGATGCTGCTCACCGCCGAGGAAGCCCTCGCTGGAGCGAACCGAGCCCACCACGAGGAACATACTGAAGAGCGCAGCCCGCGCCTCGACCGAGAGGAAGAGCTTGACGCCGATTCGGTGTTCGCGAAACTGAAGTCGCTCAAGGGCGATTCCAACAACGACTAAAGAAAGCCGCGCGGCGCGCGGAAATCTATATGGATGGTGGCCTGCTCGCGATCTTTGTGCTGCTGGTGGCCACGGTGCTGCTGGTGCCGCTCGCCAAATGGGCGGGCCTCGGCTCCATCCTTGGATATCTGGCGGCAGGCGTCCTGATCGGCCCTTACGGGCTATCGCTGATTTCCGACACGGAGACCATTCGGTCCGTCTCGGAATTCGGCGTGGTGATGATGCTGTTTCTCATCGGCCTCGAGGTTGACCCTGACGAATTGTGGCGCATGCGCCACCAGGTTCTGGGCATGGGGCTGACACAGATGGTCGGTACCTCGGCGGTGCTGACCCTGCTGTTCACCTTCGCGGGCTTTCACTGGACGGCCGCGCTGACGGGCGGCCTCGCACTGGCAATGAGCTCGACGGCCATTGCCATGCAGATGGTGGCGCAGCGCTCGATCACCAAGACCGATACCGGGCGGTCGACCCTCGCCATTCTGCTGGTGCAGGACGTTGCCGTCATTCCCATTCTCGCCCTCATTCCCGTGCTTGCGGTACTCGCCGGCGCGAGCGGGCATGTCAGCGAGGGCGCAGGGCACGGCGCGGGCCATGACTTTACCTGGTGGACGGCGCTCGGGCTGATCGCGGCGTTCGGCGGTGCACTTGTCGCGAGCCGCAGGGTCATCCGGCCGATGATGCGCTGGATTGCCCTGACCAAGGTGCCGGAGGCGTTCACCGCATTCGCGCTCGCACTCGTGGTCGGGGCGGCGCTGCTGACCGAGAGCTTTGGGCTGTCGCCGGCCTTGGGCGCCTTCCTCGGTGGTGTCCTGCTGGCCGATAGCGAGTATCGGCACGAGCTCGAAGGCAATCTGGAGCCGTTCAAGGGCCTGCTGCTGGGCCTGTTCTTCATATCGGTCGGCATGTCGATTGCGTTCGACGTGGTGTTCGCGCAGCCACTGATGGTGCTGGCGCTCGTCGTCGCCGTGATTGCGCTCAAGATGTCCGTGCTCTTCGTGCTCGCCACCTTCTTCAAGATGCATACGGCGGAGCGGCTGCTGCTTGGTGCGCTCCTGAGCCAGGCCGGGGAATTCGCCTTCGTCGTGCTGCAATTTGCGACGGATGCCGGATCGCTCGGTTCGCAGGAACTGAAGCTGTTGACTGTCGTGGTGGCGCTCTCCATGGCCGCCACTCCCCTCGTGATCTTCCTGTTTGACCGGGTATGGCTCCCGCGCTTCAACGCGGTGTCAGCTGCGCCGCCCCTGCCGGACGCGTCGGAAATTGACACGCGCGACAAGGTGATGGTGCTGGGCTACGGCCGTTTCGGGCAGATCGTCACGCGCATGTTGCGGGCGCAAGGCTTCGAGATGACGCTGATCGACGATGATCCGGCGCAAATCGAACTGGTGAAGCGCTTCGGGGTGAAGGTGTTCTACGGCGACGGCGCGCGGCTCGATATCCTGCGGGCAGCGGGTGCAGAGGATGCCAAGATGATCGTCATCGCGACGGCCGGCGGCGAGCGCATCCTCGAGATCGCAAAGCTCATCCGCCGCCACTACCCCAATGTGATCATAGCGGCGCGCGCCGTCGACCGCTCGCACGCGCATGACCTGATGGCGATCGGGGTGGAAGTCTTCGAACGCGAGACGTTCCGCGCGGCAATCAAGCTCGGGGAAAAGGCGCTTGTGGCGCTTGGACGTGACCCGGCCAACGCACATGCCGTATCCGAGGCCTTCGAGGAGCACGATACCCGTCTGCTCTACGACAGTTATGTCGTGCGAAATGACCAGGCCGCCTATATCGGCTTCGTCCGCCGCTCGACTGAAATGCTTGACCAGGTAATGCGCTCGGACCGATTGACGGCGCCGCCGCCAAAGGACAAGCCTTCCGATCCGCCTAAGGCCGATATTGACAAGCCGGACGACGCCCCATCCGAGTAGGGCGGGTCCTCGCAATCCGGTTTCCGGAACGGTTTTCAGTTCATGACAGACCTCTATTTCTGGGGCATTGCGGTGCTCGCGGTGTTCATTGTCGCCCTCAGCAAGTCCGGGCTGGTGGGGAGCCTTGGGCTCGTGGGCGTGCCGCTCCTGTCGCTGGTGATGCCGGCCCGCGATGCGGCGGGCATGATGCTGCCGCTGCTGCTCGTCATGGACGTGATCGCGGTGTGGACCTACCGCAAGGATGCCGACTGGCGCATTCTCAAGATCATGCTGCCCGGCGCCCTGGTCGGCACGGCAATCGGCTGGGTGCTGTGGAGCTTCGTCTCCGATGCCATGGTGCTGCTGTTCGTCGGCATCCTCACGCTGCTCTTCATCCTCGATGCGCTGCTGCCGATCCGCAAGAAGCTCGAGGGGTTGCCGCCCTCGAAGGGATGGGGCGCGTTCTGGGGCGGAGCCGCCGGCTTCACCAGCTTCATCAGCCACACAGGCGGTCCGCCCTTCCAGATCTACGTGCTGCCACAGCGGCTGACCCCGGTGAACTTCTCGGGCACGACGGCCTTTTTCTTCGCCATCGTCAACTCAGCAAAGCTGGTGCCCTATTTCTTCCTCGGCCAGCTCAATGTGTCGAACCTGACGCACGCGGTTATCCTCGCGCCGCTGGCGATCGCGGGCGTGATGCTCGGCGTCTTCCTTGTCCGGCGAATTTCGATGAAGCGCTTCTACCAACTGACCTATTGGCTGGTGTTCCTATTGGCGCTGAAGATCATCTATGACGGTGCGATGGGTGTGTTCTTTTCGGGAGCCGCAGCCTGATGGCCATTTCCTATCGCCTCGACCATATTGCGCTGCTTGTCCGCGACCTTGAGGAATCGACGCGGTTCCTTACGGAAGTTCTGCAGGTGACCCAGATCGCCAACCCGATGGGTGGCAGCGAGATCCGCTGGTTCGAGATCGGCAGCGGCAATCGCTTTCACGTGCAGGAGGGCGATATCAGCAAGGTGCACGTGGAAAAGCGAACCCATTTCGCCCTGGCGGCACCCGACCTCGACGCAGTGATCACGCATCTCAATGCGAAGGGCGTGGCATTTTCCGACATGAAGGGTACGCCGGGCGCCGTGAACATCCGTCCCGACGGCATGCGCGCCATCTTCGTGCAGGATCCGAACGGTTACTGGTTCGAGATCAACGATTTCCGCTGAGCGGTGCGCCTTGACCGGCAACGGCCCGATGGCTATTCCGGCTGTGCCGAAAAGATCGAGGCTGGTCCGGTTAGTCCAGCCCCTGTGTTCCCAGCAGGATCTAGGCGCATCCTGATGATGCGATCCCGCCGCGCTTCCCAGAAACGGGCGGCGCCTGCGTCTTGTTGCGCCGGCCGCCCAAACCGACGAGCGAGACCATGCACGACAAGAAATTCCTGCTGCTTTCCCAGGCGATCATCACGCTGCTGATGGCGACGCTGATGTCCGCCATCATGCTGCTCATCAACCTCGGCCCCACCGCCGAGTGGCTGGCGCACTGGCCGACGGCGGCGCTCACCGCCTGGCCGATCGCCTTCATCCTTACCCAGTTCGTCGGGCCGCTCGGGTTCCGGTTGGCAGCCTTTGCCCTGCGGCGCAACCGCTAGAAACAAAAAGGCCGTGGTCTGGTGCCACGGCCTCAACAGGCTTTCCGTTACGCGAGGTACTATGCAGTCTCACTCTGCCTCAGGCGCTCGAGCTCGTCCTTGATCTCCAGCTTGCGACGCTTCAGCGCCGCGATGACCAAATCATCGTGGCTCGGGCGGACACGCTCGGCTTCGATCTTGCGATCCAGCTCGCGGTGGCGCCGGATGAGCGCCTCCATGTGACCTTCGGTCGTCATAGCAACTCCTCCTGCTGATTGCAGCGACTCAATCGTCACAAAAAATTCACGCGGTGTCGATGCGCAATAGTGCCACCTTGAACTCCCACCCTGAAAACCAGATGCAAAACTTCGTGCGATGGGTTAACCGAAAGTGGCTTTTTGGTGCCCTCAGCCCCACGGAAACCAGGACATGCTGCCGCTGACCAAGGAACAGGAAGCCGCCCTTGGCCTGGAACTGGCGGTGAAGCGCCAGGAGCACGCTGACCTGGATGCAGCGATCGAGATGCTCGCCAAGACCGGGCAGGCCGATCAGATGCTGCTGCAGCGCTTGAAGAAGCGCAAGCTGGCGCTGAAGGACCGCATCGCGCAGCTCGAGAACATCCTGTTGCCCGATATCATCGCCTGAGGCTTGCGCCCCGGCCCTGCCCTGCTAAGGGATGGCAATCGCCAAGCGCCATCCGTGCCACGAGAGATGAGGGTCCGATCGTGCCCAGTTCACCGCCCGTCGCCATCATCATGGGAAGCCAGTCGGACTGGCCGAACCTGCGCCATGCCGCCGAGACGCTCGACGCGCTGAAGATCGAGTACGAGGCGCGCATCGTCTCCGCGCACCGCACGCCGGACCGGATGGTGGCCTTCGCGAAGGGCGCCAAGGCCGAGGGCTTCAAGGTCATCATCGCATCCGCGGGCGGCGCCGCCCATCTGCCGGGCATGGTTGCGGCACTGACGCCCTTGCCGGTGCTGGGCGTTCCAGCAGAAACCAAGACGATGGGCGGCAAGGACAGCCTCTATTCCATCGTACAGATGCCTGCGGGCATTCCGGTCGGCACGCTGGCCATCGGCCGAGCCGGCGCTGTGAATGCCGCATTGATGGCGGCGGCGATCCTCGCCTTGTCGGACGACGACATTGCAGACGCGCTAGATGCCTATCGCACGCACCAGACCCGATCCGTGCCGGAGTTTCCCAGTGACGACGCCTGAGTTTTCGCCGCTGCCCATGGGCAGCACCATCGGCATCCTCGGGGGCGGGCAATTGGGGCGGATGCTGGCGCTTGCCGCCGCCCGGCTCGGGGTCAGGGCGCATATCTATTGCCCGGATGCCGCGAGCCCGGCCTTCGACGTAACGCCGCTGAAGACAGTGGCTGCCTACGAGGACGAGGCCGCTCTGCGCGCCTTTGCCGCCCAGGTCGATGTCGTCACATACGAATTCGAGAATGTACCTGCGGCTACGGCTGAACTGCTGCAGGGCCTGGCGCCCCTGCGTCCCGCCGCCAATGCGCTTGCAATCAGCCAGGACCGGCTTGCCGAGAAGGCGTTCCTCACCATCCATCGCATCGCGGTGGCGCCGTTTGCGGCAATCGCCGACCTCGATCACCTCGAGGCGGAACTCGATGAACTGGGCACCCCCGCTGTTCTGAAGACAACGCGGCTCGGCTACGACGGCAAAGGCCAGCGAATCGTCCGAAACGCCACGGAGGCCGCCAACGCCTTCGAAACGCTGGCGCCGCACCCTCTCGTGCTCGAGGGCTTCATCGATTTCGAAAAGGAAATCTCGGTGGTGATCGCGCGCAATGTCGCGGGCGAGGTGAAGGCATTCGAGCCCGCGGAGAATGTCCACCGCCACCATATCCTCAAGACCAGCACGGTACCGGCGGCGATCAAGCCAAAGACCGCACGCGAGGCGGTCGAGATCGCCACCCGAATCGTCGATGCGCTCGACTATGTGGGCGTGATGGGAGTCGAATTCTTTGTCCTTCCCTCGGGCAGGCTGCTGGTCAACGAAATCGCGCCGAGGGTGCATAATTCCGGGCACTGGACCGAGGCAGTATGCGTGACCGACCAGTTCGAGCAGCATATCCGCGCCGTGCTCGGCTGGCCGCTCGGCAACCCGGCGAGGCTGGCCGACGTCGTGATGGAGAATCTCGTGGGCGACGAGATTGGAGTGATTCCCGCCCGCCTGGGAGTTGCGACTCGCCCGCATGCCTATGGCAAGGCAGAAGCCCGAGCCGGCCGGAAGATGGGCCACGTGAACCACGTGACCCTGAAAAACCGCCAGAAATGATGGCGTTTACTGCCCAGTGGGAGTGGACAAGCCCAATCCGAGGGGCTATATAGCGCCACCATCGTGATCGGCCTCGTGCCGGTCGGCGTGTCCGCTTTGGCGGAAGCGCTTGTAACTCAAACAGATCTGACTTTCCGAAGGGCGGTTGCGCTTGCAAGTAGTTGTTCGCGATAACAATGTGGATCAGGCGCTCCGGGCGCTGAAGAAGAAGCTGCAGCGCGAGGGCGTGTTCCGTGAGATGAAGCTCCGGAATTATTACGAGAAGCCCTCCGAGAAGAAGGCTCGCCAGAAGGCCGAGGCCGTTCGCCGCGCCCGCAAGCTGGCACGCAAGCGCGCTCAGCGCGAGGGCGGTATCGCATCGCCCGCAGCCGCAGCTCGCACGGCTCGCGCATAGCATCTCGCTGAATTCGTTCAGCCAGGGTTCAGGAACGCCGCTCCATATGGGCGGCGTTTTCGTTTGGTGCATCTGGCCTTATGCATGGGTATGGCGGGTGCCGAGCCGTTGTCTGTAGGGGCTTGTTCCGTTCGTGGTGAAGGATAAGAGTCCCTTCTCGCGAGGGTCCATTCGAGACGCGTCAAACACGAGGGAATCCATCATGAAAGCCATTCTAGCCGCTGCCGTTGCCGCACTTGCGATTACCACTGTCGTTCCCGCTGCCCAGGCTGACACCCGCGTGCGCGTGGGCCGACTGGCTTGCGACGTCGAGCCGGGCATCGGCCTGATCGTGGCCTCGAGCAAGGAGCTGACCTGCAAGTTCTACCGCAGCGGCTACAAGACCGAAGTGTATGAAGGCCGCATCGACAAGCTTGGTATCGATCTCGGCGTCACCGGCTACACGCATATCGAGTGGCTGGTGTTCTCGGCCAGCAACACGAAATATGGCAAGGGCTCGCTGGCAGGCAATTATGTCGGCGGTTCCGCCGAAGCGACGCTGGGCGTCGGCCTTGGGGGCAACTGGCTGATCGGCGGATCCAAGCGGGGCTATGCCCTGCAGCCGCTGTCCATCCAGGGTCAGATCGGCCTGAACTGGGCCGTGACGCTGAGCAACCTGCGTCTCTACTGAGCTCCAGAGCTCAGGACGCCTGTCTACAGGTCCGTGGCGCCGACGCATGAAGCTCGGCGCCACGACTGTTTCAGGAATTCGCCCCCCACAGGAGGTCGCCCCTGGGGGGTGCTGGGCCAGAGCCAGGGCGCGCT
>CAYPYV010000031.1:0-22935 GCA_964414845.1 uncultured Devosia sp.
CTTGCGGGGGAGGATACCGCCGTCAGGCGGAGGTGGGGGGTGCCGCTTGCGCTAACACTCTCACAATATTTAGAAATTCAGCGCAAGGTGCCCCCCTCACCCGCCCTTCGGGCACCTTCATCGCCTACCGCCGCGCCACTGGCGCGTCGGTTTCCTGCGGAACCGGCTCGAAGTCCCTCACGAGGGAGAGGGCCCGACTGAGAGCTCGGGAGAGGGCCCGACTGAAAGCCCTCTGTGTCTGCCCTCACCCCAGCGCGGCGAAGACGCCTTCGGGATCGTCGGTGGTGATCTGATCGACCTTGAGCGTCAGCAGACGCTGGATACTGGCGAGGCCGGCGGCATCGGCCAGCTTGATCGTATAGGCGTCGATGCGGCGGTTGTGCTCGTGGAAGGCCGCGACCAAATCGAAGCCGTCATCGGCGGCGGCGAGCACCAGCCGATATTCGAGGTAGATCATTTCGGCCTTGGGGGAAGCCGCGACGGCCTCGGCCACGAAGCCCAGATAGTCGCGACTCGCCATCAGCCTTTCGATCGCACCATCATGGCAGGGGTCATAGCCGACCTTGAGGCCTGGGGTCGCGCCGGTGAGAAGCGCGACCGAGGCCGCATCGCCGGATGAGAGGATCATGTTCGGCGCAACCGGGCCGATGGCGGCGGCGAAGTTCGCCACCGTCTGAGAATCGAGCACGCTGGCATCCTGCTTGTAGTCGAGTTGCAGCAGCGCATCGGGATGCACATCGCCTTCTGCCATCAGCCGGGCGAGGTCCTCGAGCAGCATCACCCTGTCGGGGATGGGCGCACCTTGATTGTCGCGCAGGTTGAGTGCGCGCAGATCTTCGGCCGTGTGAGTGCCAACCATGCCGTGCCCGGTGGTTTCCTTGGAGATTTCGAGATTGTGCAGCACCGCCATGCCCTTGTCGGCATGGATGACCAGATCGACCTCGACGCTCGCCCCGGCCGCCATGCCTTCGAGAATGCGGCGGCCGGTAAAGACCGGGTCGGCCTTGGTGCGGCGTGCACGGTGCCACTTGAGGAAGGTCGGGTGACCCTCGCGGACCAGACGAACGGGGGCACTCATGTCAGCTCCGGTAGAGGATCTTGTCGTCACGATAGAGCGCGAAGGCACGCGGCACGAGATCGACCGGCTGGCCCGATCGCCAGGCGCGGGCGTCGGGCACGTTGGCCTTCAAGCGGGTGCCATCGGGCAGGCTGAGGTCGACCACGGCATTGATGCCGAAATCGGTGACGCGGTGGATAGACGCCATGCCCTGCCCCGCATGTGCAAGGGCGATGTCAAGCGCCTCGGGCCGTACGGCGAGCAGCGCGGGGCCAGGCGAGGTCGGCACGGGCAGCCGGAAGGCGGAATGGGAGAAGGCGCCGTCGGCAACCTGACCCTCCAGGAGATTCATCGAGCCGATGAAGCCCGCGACGAAGGGGGTGGCCGGCTCACGATAGACCTTGTCGGGCGGATCGGCCTGTTCGGTCTTGCCGTCGCGCATGACGACGATGCGGTCGGCCAGCGCCAGGGCCTCATCCTGTCCGTGGGTGACGAAAAGCGTGGTGATGCCCAGCCGCTGCTGGATATCGCGCACTTCCTCGCGCAGGCGCTCGCGCAGGTGTTGGTCGAGGCTGGCGAAGGGCTCGTCGAGCAAGAGAATTTTGGGCTCGAGCACGAGCGAGCGGGCGAGCGCGACGCGCTGCTGCTGGCCGCCCGAGAGCTGCGTCACATGGCGCTTGCCGTAGCCGGCGAGCCCGACGAGATCGAGCACCTTTTCTACCTTCTGGCGGATGTCGGCGGCAGGCAGGCGCCGGAGCTTCAGGCCGAAGGCGATGTTGTTGAAGACGTTCATATGCGTCCAGAGCGCGTGCGACTGGAACACCATGCCGGTCGGACGCCGCTCGGGCGGCAGGCGGGTGACATCCTCGCCATCGATGCGGATTTCGCCCGAGGTGGGGGTTTCGAACCCGCCGATCATGCGGAGCAGCGTGGACTTGCCGGAGCCCGAGGGCCCGAGCAGGCAGACGAGCTCGCCGTCGGCGACCTCGAGGGAGAAGCTGTCGACGGCTTTGGTGGTGGAGAAGGCCTTCGAGACTTCGGCGATTGTGAGCTTTGACATGATGCTTCTTCAGCCTCCGAAGCCACGCGCGAAACTGCCGGAATTGACGACCCGCCGCGTGAAAACCAAGGCAATGAGGGAGGGAATCCAGAGCAGGACGGACAGCACCGCGCCATACTGGATAACGGGCTGGTTGTTGATGAACGAAATCATCAGCACCGGCATGGTCCGGATCTGCGGAGCGCCGATCAGCCAGGCGCCCTCGGTTTCATAGAAAGTGCCGACGAAGCTCAGCAGGATTGCCGAGAAGATCGTCGGGGAGGCCTGGGGGAGGGTAATGGACCAGAAGACCCGCAGCGGCCCGGCGCCGGCATCGCGCGCGGCCTCCTCCATGCGCCGATCGACGGCCTGGAAGGCAGCGACGGGAATCCAGATCATGAACAGGAGCGTGCCGACGAGCTGGATCAGCACCACGCCCCAGAAGGTGGCGATGAGGTTGAGCTGCAGGAAAATGGCCGCGATGGCGACGAGGAGCCCGAACTTCGGGAAGGCCTGCCCCGCGAGGAACGAGAAGAACAGGACGTTCCGGCCCGGAAACTCCATGCGGGCGAACGCATAGGCCGCTGGAAGGCAGATGGCGGCGGAGATGGCCGTGACCACCGCCGAGAGGGTGAGGGACAGGCCCAAGGCGCTCCAGACGTCGCTGCGGGCAAGCGTCATCTGCCAGAATTTCAGGCCGAACTGCTGCGGCAGCACCGAGGGAAAGCGCCAGACATTGGCGAATGACCAGGTGATCACCACCAACATCGGGACGAGGATCACCACGGTGAGGGCTAGGGCGAACAGGATGCCGACCCAATCTGTACGGCTGCGCAGGGGAAGTGCCTTGCTCATGCTCACTTGCCCCGATTGCGGGCAACGGCCCGGACATAGAACAGCCCGAATGCGACACAGAACAGCATGGTCACCGTCGCCTGCGTGAGCGCCATGTCCGGATCGCGCAGATCGCCAAAGGTCCGCTGCATGAATGGCCCCATCATTTCCGGGGAGGCGGGGCCGAGGACATAGGGAAGCGTGAAGGCCGAGAACAGGCCCAGCATGGTGAAGGAGATCACGACCGCCACCGACGTCCACATGCGCGGCAGGATGATGTACCAGAACAGCGCCAGCGGCCTCGCGCCGACATCGCGCGCAGCCTCGATGGCGTAGTTGGTGACGCTGCCCAACCCCGAGACAAGAATGAGCACGGTCAGCGGGATATTGTCCCACACCAGCCCGATCACCGGGCCCCAGGGCGTGAGATAGGGCGACCGGATCTTCGGCAGGCCGACGGCATTGAGCAGCAGGTCGACGGACCCGTTGGGCCCCAGCACGCGAATGAAGGCAAAGGCGAGGATGATCGACGGAACGAACATCGGGAACATCGCCATGGTCTGCACATAGGTGGCGAGCTTGCCCTTGGCGAAGCGCAGATAGAGCGCGAGCGGAACGCAGATGATCAGCAGCAAGCCCAGCGTGACGAGGCAGGTCCAGAGCGTCACACCGAGATTTGCCAGACTATAGGGATCGGAAAAAAACTGGGAAAAATTGCTCAAGGACAGCGCGCGGGTGCCATCCGGCTGCTCGGGCGACAAGGCCCGCGTGATGCCGGACAGAATTGGCCACACGGTCATCCAGGCGAAAAGCGCTACAGGAACAATGACGAGCAGGAGGCCGATGAGCCCCCTGCCCGGCTTGGTCCCGGATTCAGATCCGGAGGTCATTGTCAGGCGTTGCGGTCCACGGTGGGAGCCACGTTGCGATACCAGCCGTCGCTGATCGCCGCACCCCAGTCGCCGCCCGGGAAGGTCGGGATCGAGCTCGGCACGACATCCTTGAACTTCTCGTAGAGCTCCTTCGAGATGTAGTCCCACGAGACGCCGGGGAAGCCGCCGAGATCGGTCAGGATGGCGGACTGGATCTCTTCGGTGAGAACGAAATCGGCCAGCTTGATCGCGGCATCCTTGTTGACGCCATTGGACAGCACCACGCCGCGGGAGAAGCCGCCCGAGAAGGCGAGGTCAGTCAGCTGCACGAGACCGGTCGTCTCGGGCAGGACGCCCGTGGAGATCGCCTGCAGCGCCTGGTCCGACCAGGCCGGGATCATGGTGACGGCCGACTGGCCGAGCAGCTGTATCGACTGGGTATTGCCCGACGTATAGGCGCCGTTGTCGAAGAGCGACGGGGCGAGGTCCTTGAGGATCTCCCAGGCCGGTGCCAACGCCTTCTCGGCGAACTCCGGCGAGAAGTTGTCGAGCGTGAAGGCCTTGGGATCGCGGCCGTTCGCCTCATGGATGGCGCGACGGACGAAATTGCCACCCGAACCGCCCTTGTCAGGACGGTTGTAGATGAACTGGCCCGGGTTTGCCTTGATCCAGGTTACGAGATCGGCCCAGGTCTTCGGCACATCCGCCGCAGACAGCTTGGTGGTGTCGTAGGCGAGAAGCACCTGGCTGCCACGATAGGGAACGGCGAAATCGGTCTCGATGGCCAGCGGGTTGACCTTGGACCAGTTCGACAGGCTGTCCTTGAGATTGACATAGAGGCCGGCTTCCAGCGCGCCTTTCGGGCTCATCGGGTCGGCGGTCTCGAAATAGTCGGCCTGCGGGTCTGACTTGGTCTGCATGGCCGCAAGGGCGCGCTGCGCGATCGCGTCCTGGCCGGCGCCATCGCCGGCGTCCACGAGGTTCAGGGTGACGCCGGGATTGGCGGCCTCGAACTTCGGCTTCACGATATTGGTCCAGAAGTCGAGGATATTGGTATCCGACGACGTGTACCAATCGATGCGGCCAGCTTCGGCGAAAGCCAGCTTGGGCAGCACGACCATGCCGACGGCGGAACCGGCAACGGACAGTATGAAGTGACGACGGTGCATAGGCATTTCCTCCCCTGGCGCCCCGAAAGGGGTCGCGGCAAGAACAAGGTGCGACAATGGTGGGACCGGCCCCGATGGATCGAGCGCTGAGGCCACAAGACTGTCGGCCGGCCCAGTCGTTAGAACGGAGTTATGTGACACCTGCATGAAGCAGCGCACTGTTCGCCGAACCGCACGGGCTCGTCGATGGTGCTGCGCAAGCCGGTTGCTGGGACGGCAGTTGCAACGTTAACACGCGACTTTTGCGGTGTGAATGGCTGCCATGCGCCCTACGCAATGCTCAGTAGCGGCTGTGGATAACGGGGTGAGCGCGGCTCGCTCAGCAACCGATGACGGGGGCAGCGGCAACCCACATGCCGGGGAAATCCGCCCGGATATCATGGGCCGCCTGATGCGCCTGCGCCGCGGAGGCAAAGAGGCCGAACACGGTGCCGCCCGAGCCCGACATGCGGGCCATGACACAGCCATCGCGCTCGGCAAGCCCATCAATCAGCCGCCCGATCACCGGCACGATGGCGCGGGCGGGCGGCTCGAGATCGTTGCGGGTTTCGCCGAGCCAGAGGCCGAGTTGCGCGGGACGGGTAAGCGGATCGGGCAGAGGCGGCATGGGCGGGTTCTGCCGGCTTTCGAGGCGACGGAACACGTCGGCCGTCACCACCGGCACCAACGGATTGACGAGGACGAGATGCAGCGAAGGGAAGGCGCGAAGCGGATGGAGGATTTCTCCGACGCCGCGCACTTCGAGGGGACGCGAAACGAGGCAGGCCGGCACGTCTGCACCTAGTGACAGCGCCACGGGCATCAGGTCGCGGATGGTGATCTCGGCTTCGCCGAGCCCGGCAAGGAGCCTGAGCATGGCAGCCGCATCGGCCGAACCACCACCGAGCCCGGCGGCCACTGGCAGGTTCTTCACCAACTGGATGTCAAGCGCGTCGGGCGCGTGCCCGGGCCACCGGGCGCGGAATGCCTTCAGGGCGCGCAGCACGAGATTGCCCTCGCCGCTGCCCGCCGCCGCGGCGAACGGACCCGCGACCGTGAAGCGATCTTTCCCGGCTTCGCGGACCAGCACTTCGTCGGCCACATCCGCGAACACCACGAGGCTTTCGAGCTCGTGATACCCGTCCGCGCGACGGCCGGTGACATGCAAGGCAAGGTTGACCTTGGCGGGCGCCGCCTCGACCGAAGCCTCCGAGATCAATTGGCGGGCTTCTCGGTGCCTGTTGCTTCGGTGGCGGTGACTTGGGCGCTCGTTTCGATGACCTCGCCCGCACCGGTCGAACCGATATAGGAGAGGTCACCCGCGAGCTTCTTAGCCACGCGCGCCTTCACCTGCCCGTCCTTGTCGAGCGAGGAGGCGATATTCCACTGGAAGCGGGCCTCAAGCGTGCGCCCGGCACGGTAGTAGGCGTCGCCGAGGTGGTCGTTGATCTCCGGATCGACCGGGCGCATCTGCACGGCCTGCTCCAGAGTCTCGACGGCCTTGTCGTATTGGCCGAGGCGGAAATAGGCCCAGCCGAGCGAATCGACGATCAGCCCGTCATTGGGCGCGCCGGCTACGGCCTGCTGGATCATTTCCAGCGCCTCTTCGAGGTTCACGCCCTGATCGACCCAGCTATAGCCCAGATAGTTGAGCACCGCCGGCTGCCGGGGGTTGAGCTGGAGCGCCTTCTTGAAATCGGCCTCGGCCTTGGGCCATTGCTTGGAACGCTCGAAAGCGACGCCCCGATCGTAGAAATACACCCAGCTGCCGCTGGCGTTGGTATCGAGGCGATCCAGCACCTTGGTGTAGATGGCGGCCGCATCCTCATATTGCTTGTCGCTCGACAGCAGGTCGCCCAGCGCCGCCAGCGCATCGAGATTGTCGGGCTCGGCGTTGACGATATTGCGCAACTGCCGGATGGCCTCGGTCCGATCGCCGAGAGACGCGAGATTGACCGCCTCGTGCAGAATGGCGGAGGACTTCATCACCGACTTGGCGGAGATGGCACTATAGATCTCGTTGGCCTCATCATGGCGATCGACGCTGTCGAGCAGTTCGCCAAGGGTCACGTCGATGATATCGGAGGACGGATCGAGATACATGCCGAGGCGCAGGAAGCCGGCGGCAATGTCCTCGGTGTTTTCGCGCGCGAGACCCGCGCCGATGGAGAACATCAGTTCGGCAGCGCCGGCCTGGACGCTCGCGGCCATCGGGCCGGGCCGTTCCTTCTTGTCGATGGAGGCCTTGACTGCATCGATGAGGGGATGCGACGCGCCCTGCGCGCCGAAATCGGCGAGGATCTTTTCGGCGTCGTCGAAACGGCCCTTGTTGCCGAGAAAGCGCACATAGGCCTCGATGAGGCGGACGCTGCGTGCGCCGCCGTCGTAAGCCTGCTTGGCCCACTTGATCGCATCGTCCGACCGGCCCTGGACCTCATCGAGCAAGGCACGGTGCAGCAGGGTGAAATCCTCGAGATCGCCCTGCCCCAATTCATCGAGCAGCCGGTCGGCGCCGGCGTCATCGCCCTTGCCGGCCAAAGCCCAGGCCGCGAGGATGGAACTGGCGATGCCGGCAAAGGTATCGTCGCCCGCGCCCGCCACCGCGTTGACCACGTCGCCATAGCGACGCTCCTTCAGCGCCTTGGTGGCGATGACCACGCTGGCCAGGTCGTTCGGGCCGCCAATATCGATGAAGTGCTTGCCGGTGCTTGCCGCCTGATCGATCTGCCCGTCGGCGAGATAGGCGAGGAAGCTTTGCTGGACGAGTTCCGGATTATCCCACGAGGCCCGGGCAGCATCGCCGAAGAAGCGTGCGGCATCGGAGGTGCGCATGTCGGCCAGCGCCTGCCGTCCGGCAAGGAAACTGCCGGTGGGGCTGATGCTGCGCAGCGGCATCGCCTCGGAAGAATCGAGGGCCCGCGTCGCGGATGCGGTTCCGGTGAGAAGCAGCGCCACCAGGGCGCCCGTGAGGAAGCGGGCAGTGCGGGACACGGGGAAGCGAAAACTCCACTCAGGGGAAGTCAGTCTTGGAAAGCCGGACTTTGAGGGTTCGACTTGAGTTGGAAACATGGGCGATTTTGCGACTGCACCGCAAGGGGCAGCGCGGCGAAGTTACCGGTTGTGGTCGGGTTTGACTACATGCCGGTATAGTTGGGGCCCGAGCCGCCCTCGGGAGGCACCCAGGTGATGTTTCCGGCGGGATCCTTGATGTCGCAGGTCTTGCAGTGGACGCAGTTGGCGGCGTTGATGCGGAAGACCGGCGCGCCGTTTTCCTCGCCGATTTCGTAAACCCCGGCCGGACAATAGGCCGGCGACGGATCGGCGCCAAAGCGCGGCGCGGTTGACCGCAGCGGGACAGCCGGATCCGCCAGCCGCAGGTGCACGGGCTGATCCTCATCGTGGCTGAGATTGGCGAGATAGACGGAACTGGCCTTGTCAAAAATGGTCTTGCCGTCGGCCCGGGGGTAGACGCGCGGCCGCGAGACGGGACGGAGCGTCGCAGAATCGGTTTCCGGCAAATGCAGCGTGCCGAAGGGCGAGACCTTCAGCAGGTGCTGCACCCAGAGATCGGCGCCGCTCAGTGCGGCTCCAGTGAAGGTGCCGAAGCGGTGCCAGAGCGGCTTGACGTTGCGCACGGCGTGGAGCTCGGCCTCGATGCCCGACGCGCGCACCGCGGCATCGAGCGTCTCGAGACTATCGCGGGCGCGGCCCGCCGTGATGGCCCTGGCCACTTCCTCGCCAGCGACGCGCCCGGAACGGAGCGCGGAATGAATGGCCTTGAGGGCGGCCGTGTTCATGAACCCGGCGGCACAGCCGATCAGCGCCCCGCCGGGGAAGGCGAGCGAGGGGATGGATTGGAGGCCACCCGCCGTGAGAGCGCGCGCTCCGTAGCTGAGCCGCGTCGCGCCTTCGAGCAAGCGCGCGATGGATTTGTGCTGCTTGAAGCGCTGGAATTCGCCGAAGGGGGACAATGTCGGGTCGGCATAGCTCAGGTGCGTGACGAGCCCGAGATAGAGCCTGCGGTTTTGGGCGTGATAGGCGAATCCGCCGCCTTGCGTGCGGTCATCGAACGGGTAGCCCAGATAGTGATCGATGCGGCCGGGCTCGTGCCGGTCGGAAGCGATCTCCCAGACTTCCTTGATGCCGAGCCCGTAATGCTGCGGGTCGGCCTTGTCGGCGAGGCCGAAGCGCTGGGTGAGGACCTTGGCAAGCGAGCCCCGCGCGCCCTCGCCGATCAGCGTATATTTGGCGCGAAGCCCGATGCCGGGCGCGAAGGTGCCCTTTTCGCGGCCCTCGCGGTCGCGACCGAGATCACCGGTGACGATGCCCTCGACCACGCCTTCGGGAGTGAGCATCAGGTCGACGGCGGCCGTCATCGGGTAGATTTCGACGCCGAGGCCCTGCGCCACGTCGCCGAGCCACTTCACCAGATCGCCGAGGCTCGTGATCACCTGGCCGGGCACATGCATCTGGGGCGGCACCAGCGCCCGCGGCATGGCGAAATCGCCCGAGGCGGTGAGGTAGTGGTAGGTATCGCGGGTCACCACTGGGCCGACCGGGGCCCCCATGGTCCGCCAGTCGGGCAGCAATTCATCGAGCCCGACCGGGTTCATCGCCGCGCCCGAGATGATGTGCCCGCCGATTTCGGCGGATTTTTCCACCACGGTCACGGCGATTTCAGGCGCCACCTGCTTCAGGCGGATGGCGGCGGCCAGCCCTGCGGGGCCGGCGCCGACGATGACAACGTCGGTATCGATGATGTCGCGGGTGCTTTGGGACACGCGGGATTACCCGTTTGCAATTGGCGGGAACGTCGGGGCTGTGACATAACAGAAGCCATGCACGAAGATCGACCGCAAAATCAGCCGGGGGATGACCTGAGCGGGGCCGAACTGGTCGCGCTGCTGGAATTTTACCGCGCGGCGGGGGTGGATTTCGCCGTGGGCGAGGCAGCGGTCGACCGCTTCGCGCAGAGCGCGGCGCCATCCAAGGCGCGCCCTCTGCCAGCGGCCCCTGCCCCGCAGATCGCACCTTCGGCGCAAGCGCCGCGAGCGCAGGGGCTGCCCGGCGCACCGGCGCTCAGCCTCAACGGTGACCCGTCGGAAACCCGGGCGCTCGCGGCTGAGGCGACGACGCTCGAGGAATTGCGCGCGGTGATGGATGCGTACGAGGGCTGTTCGCTGAAAAAGCGCGCGACGCAGCTGTGTTTCGCCGACGGCAATCCGGATGCCGAGATCATGCTGGTGGGCGAAGGCCCGGGCGAGCAGGAGGACCTCTCCGGCAAGCCGTTTGTCGGGCGCGCCGGACAATTGCTCGACAGGATGCTCGGCACCATCGGGCTCGACCGCACGAAGGTCTATATCGCCAACATGGTGCCATGGCGGCCGCCGGGCAATCGCGACCCATCGGCGGAGGAACTGGCCCTGTGTACGCCGTTCCTCGTGCGGCAGGTGGAACTGGTGGCGCCCAAGCTGCTGGTGACGCTGGGCAATGTGCCGACAAAGGCGCTGTTCGACACGCAGGCGGGAATCACCCGCATGCGCGGGCAGTGGAAGGACATCACGGTGGGCAACCATCGCGTGCCGGCGCTCGCGACGCTGCATCCGGCTTATCTGCTGCGCACGCCGGGGGCAAAGTCGCTCGCGTGGCGCGACATGCTGAGCCTGAAGCTGGCGGTAGAGGGTGCGGGCGGCAAAGGTTAACGCGGCTTTACCTCCGCCTAACCAATTCATCGACAATACGTGCATCGATGCGATTTTCGTAACCAGCCGTTGCACCGGGCGCCCGAATTTGGTCTGAGTTTATGGGCAAGCGGCCCCGGACCCGATCACCCGCAGAAAGCGCCATGTCCTCCGCACTCAAGATCTATGCCCTGTTCATCGGCTCGGCGCTGCTCATGTTCGGCGGGGGCCTGCAGGGCCTGCTGCTCTCGGTGCGCGGCGCGGAGGAGAACTTCCCGCTCTATGCGCTGGGCCTGATCGGCACGGGGTGGTCGGTGGGTTTCGTCGCCGGCTCGGTGACGGTGCCGATGCTGGTCAAGCGCGTCGGGCATATCCGCGCCTTCTCGATCATGGCGGCAATCGGCACGGTGACGATCCTGTGCAACCTGCTCTGGATCAACGATATCGGCTGGATCGTGCTGCGCGCCTTTTCGGGGTTCTGCTTTGCCGGCGCGGCGATGATCGTCGAAAGCTGGCTCAACGAAGTGGCGGATAACCGCAGCCGCGGCACGATCTTTTCGGTTTATGTGACCATCAACATGGCGGCCTCGACCATCGGTCAGCTGTTCATGGCGGTTACCGGCACGGCCGGTTTCGTGCCCTTCGTGGTGGGCGCAATCAGCTTCATCTGCGCGGTGCTGCCCACCGCGATGACGTCCACGCCACAGCCGCGACCGATCTCCTCGGCCAAGCTGGATGTGGTGCTGCTTTACAAGACCTCGCCACTTGCGGTGATCGCGGCCTTCGCCTGCGGCATGGCGAATGGCGCCTTCGGCACGCTCGCCCCGGTCTATGGCTACGAGCAGAAGCTCGACGCCTCGGCCATCGCCTATCTCTTCGCGGTGACAGCCGTACTCGGCGCCATCGCGCAGATCCCCGCAGGGCGTATCTCGGACAAGATCGACCGCCGCATGGTGATCGTGGTGCTGAGTACCGCCGCCGCGCTGGTCGGGTTCTTCACCGTGCTCATCAACCCGCATGGTGGGGTGATGATGTTCATCCTGTTCGGACTCTACGGTCTCACGGCCTATCCGCTCTATGCGATAGCCGTCGCCCACGCGAACGACTTTGCCAAGGAAGGCGAGTTTGGTCGCGTCGCGGGCGGCATGCTGCTGATCCTGGGCATAGGGCTCGCCATTGGCCCGATCATCGCCAGCTGGGTGATGAACAGTGTTGCGCCGGTGGGACTGTTCATCGTCACCGCGACCTTCCATGGCGCACTCGCCGTAACGGCGTTTCTGAGGATGAAAGTGCGGCCGGTGCGCGATAACCGCGGCCGCGTCCGCTTCCGCGCGATGAATGCCGAAAAGCCGATCTCGCCTGGCACCGTGGCGCTCGACCCGCGCATGGACGAGGTGCAGGAGAACCTGACACCGCCGCCGCAGACGCCCGCACCTAGGAAGCCCGTCGAGACGGAAATCATCGTGCCAGACCCGGTGGAGCCGGTGGTGATCGTCGAGACGACGGCAGCGCCCGGGGATGTGAAAGGCGAGCCAGCGGCCGCCGAAGAGAAGGCCGATGCGGATGCACCGGCGACGGCGTCCGCCGATCCAAAAGAGTCCAAGCCCTGAGTGCTGCCATGTTCAAATCCGAGCTCGATCTCTCCAAGGCGTTCATGCCGCTATCGATTGCGGTCCTCGCCGTCTCCGATACCCGCACGCTCGAAACCGATACGGCTGGCGCGCTGCTGAAGTCGCTGATCGAGGGCGACGGCCACAAATGCGCCGCCCGCGCCGTGGTGAGGGACGATATCCACCAAATCCGCCGGCAGGTGATGGATTGGGTGGTGGATGAGACAATCGACGTGGTGATCACCACGGGAGGGACCGGGTTTTCCGGCCGCGACGTGACGCCAGAGGCGCTCGAGCCGCTGTTCCAGAAGCGGATGGAAGGCTTCTCGGTGCTGTTCCATCAGTATTCCGCCACAACAATCGGCACATCGACCCTGCAGTCGCGCGCGACGGGTGGGCTGATCGGGGAGACCTTTGTCTTCGTGCTCCCCGGCTCGCGTGGGGCCTGCCGCGATGCGTGGGAGGGCATTCTGCGCGCGCAGCTCGACAACAGGCACAAGCCCTGCAATTTCGTGGAGCTGATGCCGCGGCTGGCGGAGCGCTGAGTTGAAGCGGCCACTCAGCCGCAAGGAGACGGCGCCCCGCAACCTTGCGGCGCGGGCGCTCGGTTCGGGCGCCTTCAAGCCGAAGGTGGAAGCGGACCCCAAGGCCTACAAACGCAAGGGGCGATACAAGCCCGACCCTTTGGCCGAGGCCGAACGCGAACGCGACTGATGCGCTGCGCAGAAGTTCGAGCGCCTGAACTTTCCCCAAGATAGATGTTCATTACCGGTTCACCAGCTCCGGCGCAGTTGAAGCGCCACTGAGCCGGTGAGACATTCAGCCGGCAACGGGGGCGATCATTTCGCGTGTGGGTTGAAACGCCGAACTGATCTGAGTTTTTGATTTGTCGCGCTTTCGGACCGGAAAAGTCACTCAGCTTTTCCTGAAGGCGCTCGTGCTGGAGGGCAAACGTGACCGGGTTGATCATTCTCGCCATAATCATAGCCGTCATCGGCTATGGTATCTTCATCTACAACGACCTCGTGTCGAAACGGCAGATGAAGGAAGAGGGCTGGTCGGGCATAGACGTGCAGCTGAAGCGCCGCACCGACCTGATCCCCAACCTGCTTGAAACAGTGAAGGGCTATATGAGCCACGAGCGCGAGACGCTCGAAGCGGTGGTGGCCGCCCGCGCCGCCGCAACCGCCGGCGCCGACCAGAGCCCCGCCGCCCGTTCGGCGCTCGAGGGCCAGCTGACCGGCGCGCTCGGCAAGCTGCTGGCCATTGCCGAGGCCTATCCCGACCTCAAGGCCAACACGAACTTCATCGAGTTCCAGAACGCCTTGCAGAGCGTCGAGGACGAGATCCAGATGGCCCGCCGCTATTACAACGGCTCGGTGCGCAACCTGAACACGGCGGTCGAGAGCTTCCCCAGCGTCATCGTCGCCAATGCCTTCAAGTTCTCCAAGTCCGAGTATTTCGAACTCGAGAACGAGGCCGAGCGCGCCGTTCCGTCGGTGAAGTTCTAGGTCGAACACCGAGCGGGTGGGGGCAGCCATGGGCGAGTCCAAGACAAAACTGCGGCGGCGCGGTCGTGGCGTCGGGCTGGTGGTGCTGGCGAGCCTGCTGCTCGCGCTGCTGCTGCTGGCCGCCCTGCCGGCCAGCGCCGAGGAGCGGATCGCGAATTTTTCGAGCGCGGTGACGCTCGACACGGCCGGCACGGTGGACGTCACCGAGACGATCGACATCGTGGCCGAGGGCTACCAGATCAAGCGCGGCATCTATCGCGACCTGCCGACCATCCTCATCAACGACGACCGCTCGCGCATGCGCAGCGATTTGCGCGTGCTGGCGGTGACCCGGGATGGGCGCGCCGAGCCGTTTAGTATCGAAAGCATCGGCAATGGCTACAAGCGCATCCGGATCGGTGACCCAGATGTGATGCTGGCCTATGGGCCGCACCGATACACGATCCGCTACACCATGACCCGCATGGCGCGGTTCTTTGCCGACCATGACGAACTCTACTGGAATGCGACCGGCAATTTCTGGGCCTTTCCGATCGAAAAATCCGTCGCGACGGTCACCCTGCCCTCGGGCGCGGTGATCAAGGATCTCGTCGCCTATACCGGACGGCTCGACTCCGCGGAGCGGGCCGTGACGATAACGCGACAGTCAGACACGGAAGCGCTGTTTCGCACCAACCGGCGGCTGGAGGCGGGCGAGGGCATGACCTTTGCCGTGAGCTTCCCCAAGGGCGTGGTGCTGCCGCCCTCCGGCACGCAGGCGCAGCTCGACTGGCTGTCGGACCATCGCGACGTCATTCTGCCAAGCGCCGCAGCGCTGCTGATCTTCCTCTACAATTTCGTCGCCTGGGTGGCGGTGGGGCGCGACCCGAAAAAGGGCACGATCATACCGTTGTTCCATGCGCCCAAGGGCATGTCGCCAGCGCTGCTGCACTATGTGCACAAGCTCGGCTGGGGAAAGAATGGCTGGACGGCATTCACCGCCTCGATCTTCGACCTGGGGGTGAAAGGGCTGGTGCAGATCGACAATTCCTCGTCGACGCTCAGGGTTTCGGCGACATCCGGCACCCCGGAGGAACCGCTGCCACCCGGCGAGAAGCAGGTCTATGACCTGGTGAGCCGCAAGGGCACGCTCTCGGTGGACAAATCCAGCGGCCCCGAAATCGAGAAGGTGCGCGCAAGCTTCGTCTCGGCCATCGAGGCCGCCAACCGCAAGGTGTATTTCAACAACAACCTCGCCTATGTGTTTGGCGGTTTCCTGCTCTCGGCGCTGCTTCTGGGCGGCATGGTGCTGGGGGACATGCTGGGCGTCGAGTTCGTCGTCATGGCGTTCTTTGCCGGCATTTTCATCACGGTGGCGTTTTCGGTGCTGCGGGCCGCGCTGCGCCGCCCGGTCACCGGGCTGATCTTCGCTGCGATCTGGGTCGGCATCGCGGTGTTCAACATCGGCGGCAGTGTTGTGGAGGTGTTTACCGACCTGCCCATCGACCCGCCCTTCATCGGGGCGATCACCATAGTGGCGATCGACCTGCTGTTCGCATTCCTGATGCGGGCGCCGACGGTGCAGGGCCGCAAGGCCATGGACCAGATCGACGGGCTGAAGCTGTATCTCGAGACGGCGGAAAAGAACCGGCTCAACATGCAGGGCGAGCCGCCGATGACGGTGGAGCGGTTCGAGAAGCTGTTGCCCTATGCCATTGCGTTGGGCGTAGAGAAGCCATGGGCTCAGCATTTCGAGGCGGAGCTGGCGCGTTCGGGCATGGCAGAGAGCAGCACCTACAGGCCGGCCTGGTATAACGGCCGCAGCTTCGCGGACCGCAATTTCACGTCGAGCGTCGCCACGGTCGCGTCGGCGATGAGCGCGGCAATGGTGGCATCGCAGCCCAGCTCCTCCTCGGGCTCGGGGTTTTCGGGCGGAGGCGGCCGCTCGGGCGGCGGTGGCGGCGGCGGCGGTGGCGGCGGCTGGTAGGGTCTATGCCGCTTCGCCCTTGCGGCGGTTCAGGGCTGCCGCGCAGGGGGCGAAGTCCAAGCGGTGGTGGCGGCCCGGTCCATGCCGATCGAGCGCTTCGAGATGGGCGGAGACGCCATAGCCCTTGTGGGCGAGGAAACCGAAATGCGGCTCCTCCTCGTGCATGATGCCGCACATGCGGTCGCGCGTGACCTTGGCAACGATCGATGCCGCCGCGATCGAAACCGAACGCGCGTCCCCCGCGACAATGGCCTCGGCCGGAACCGGCAGCCCCCTGGGCAGGCGGTTGCCATCGACCAGCACATGATCGGGCCGCCGCGCGAGGGCGAGCACGGCCTGCCGCATGGCCCACATGGTGGCATGGAGGATGTTGAGCCGCGCGATCACCGCCGGCGGCGCAATGGCGATGGCCACATCGGCGGAGGCGACGATCTCGGCGTAGAGGCGATCACGGGCTTTCGCACTCAGCTGCTTCGAGTCGTTGAGCCCGTCGGGCACGCGCTGAGGATCGAGCACGACCGCCGAGACGACCACGGGCCCCGCAAGCGGGCCGCGGCCGGCCTCATCGACGCCGCATACCCGCAAGGCGCCACGCTCGCGGGCCGAGGCCTCGAAGGCGAAGTCGGGGAAAAGCGGCGCCATTGGCGATTCGGCTGACATGGGCAGAGCATCGCCACCAGGCCGCCGATTGCAAGAGCCGCCGGGCCGGGGCTACCACAGATTGCGCCCATCGACCTCGTTGTGCGGGATCAGGCCGAGATCGATATCGTCGAACAGCCGGGCGTTGATGCCGATGCGCGGCTTCGACAGGTCGGGCTCGCCGGTCGACCAGTCTGGCGTCACCGAGTAGGTGCCGCAGCCGCAGGTGGCGCAGAAATGGTGATGGTTGAGCCCGCCGGGCGCATAATCAGCGGGGCTGGTCTCGGCGAGGATGCGGACCTCGGAGTGTGCGTAATAGGCCCAGAGCGCGCCACGCTTTGCGCAGAAGGTGCAGGTGCAGGAGGTGACGGCCTCGGGGAGGCGATCCACTTCGAAGCGGGTGGCCTTGCAATGGCAGGTGCCGATGATGGGCATGGGTGATCCTCCTCGGGGAAAAGCGCTCAGAACAGGGCGAGCTGGCCATCATCGATGCGCGGGGCCCGGAACAGATCGGTGCGGAGCGGCGGTATGGACCTATCGAGCCCATACTTGGCGCGCGCCAGTTCGAGCCGCTGCCTGAGCAGCACGGCATAGGGCCCCTCCCCCACCATCCGCTTGCCGAAGGTGGCGTCGTAATCCTTGCCGCCCCGGGTATCGCGTACGAGCCCCATGACATGGCCCACCCGATCGGGGAAATGCCGCAGCAGCCACTCGCGGAAAATGTCGCGCACTTCGCCCGGCAGCCGCAGCAGGATGGCTGAGGCCTCGCGCGCGCCCTGTGCGGCGGCGGCATCAAGGATACGCTCTAGCTCCATGTCGTTGATCGCCGGGATCATCGGGGCCGCCAGAACGCTGGTCGGCACCCCCGCCTCGGACAGCAGCCGGATGGCCTCGAGCCGGCGCTCGGGGGTCGAGGCGCGCGGCTCCATCTTGCGGCTGAGCCGATGGTCCATCGACGTGATGGACAGGCCCACCCGCACGAGCCCGAGTTCGGCCATGGGCTTCAGGATGTCGAGATCGCGCACCACAAGGGCCGACTTGGTGGTGATGGTGACGGGATGCCGGGTTTCGAGCAGCAATTCGAGGATGGAGCGCGTGAGGCGGTGCTTGCGCTCGGCAGGCTGGTACGGATCGGTATTGGTGCCCATGGCGATGGGCTTTACACGGTAGCGCCTGTCGGCGAGTTCGCGGCGCAACAGCTCGGCAGCGTTCACCTTCACATAGATGTCGCGCTCGAATTCGAGCCCGGCAGAATGCCCGAGATAGGCGTGGGTGGGCCGGGCAAAGCAATAGGAACAGCCATGCTCGCAGCCGCGATAGGCGTTGATGGAGCGGTCGAACGAGATATCGGGGCTATCGTTGCGGGTGATGATCGACCGCGCACGCTCGACATGTTCCACCGTCTCGAAGGGCCGCAATTCCTCGACATTGGCACCCGGCTCGCTCCAGCCGTCGTCGAAGACCTCGCGCTCGTGGCGCTCGAAGCGGCCGACGCGATTGGTCTGCGCGCCGCGACCGCGATTGGTGGCGGGATCGAGCATGCGCCGCGCGATCAGATCGGCATCACGGGTGCCCGACAGCTTTTCGAGCTGCTCGAAATTGGGTGCGAGTACGCGCATTCTTGGCCTCCGCAAATCCCCGCCGGTGACAGTGCCGGCGATGGGGAGGCGCGAGCGAGCCGCGTTCCCCTCAGGACTCACAGATAGCAATCATGCGCGAACAAAACAAGAACATCGGCACGGGGATAGATTTTTTGATCTATCCCCGTGCCTCGACGTCGTCGTTAGGGTGGGCTCAGAGGCCGAGGAGCGGGCCGCGGCCCCAAAAGACGAAGACGCCGATAGCAAGCAGGATGATGTTGAGCCCGATGGTCTGCTTCGTCTCGCCACGGCGCGCGTGGAAGCCAATTGCCAGGACCTGCAGCACAATGGTGCCGAGCGCCGCCAGCGGGGTGAGGAAGGGCAGAATGCCCGTGGCGACCGGCAGGATGAGGCCGAGGCCGCCGGCGAGATCGACGAAACCGACGAAGTTCACGAAAGCCGGCGAGGATGTGCCGACCCAAGGCATCATCTGCGCCGTCTTCTCCTTCGGCTGGATGACCTTCATGTAGAAGGCCATGAGATAGAACAAGGCGGCGATGGCGGAGGCGACCCAAAGCCAGAAGTCGAGGGAGGTGAGGAAGTCCATGTGTTACCCCAAGGTACAAGCCCAATAGTACCCGGAAAGATGCGACCAGCCCGCATGTCGCGCAATCGGGATAATGCTGGAAACATTATGCAGATATCTGTATGATGACGGCATGAATCTTGATGGAATCGATGTCTTCGTGCGGGTGGTGCAGGCCAATGGCTTCGCGGCGGCGGCGCGCCAGCTGGGCATGCCGACCAGTACCGTATCGGCCAAGATCGCCCGGCTCGAGGAACGGCTGGGCGTGACGCTGATCCAGCGTTCGACGCGGCGCATGCACCTGACGGAAGCCGGGGAGGCCTATTTCTCGGCCTGCCTCAAGGCGCTCAATGCGCTCGATGCGGGCGAAAGCCAGCTGGCCGCCGGCAGCGCCACACCGCGCGGGCTGTTGCGGCTGACGGCCCCGTCAGATCTCGTGACCACGGTCATCGCGCCACTTTGCGCGCGCTATATGGAACTCTACCCGGAGACCCGGATCGACCTGCTGGTGACGAACCGCCGTCTCGACCTGATCGGGGAGGGCGTGGACCTCGCGATTCGCGTCGGGCCAATGCAGGATTCCTCGATGATCAGCCGCAAGTTCAGCATGGGCGCGGTGGGTTTCTGGGCCGCGCAGGCCTATATCGACCGGCATGGCAGCCCGGCAGACGCCGCTGCTTTGGCGGACCACCAGACGGTGGGCTTCACCTATGTGCCCGAGGGCTTTGCCATTACGAACCGCAATGGACACAGCGCGGCGCTGCCGCGGGGCGGACGTATCACCACCGACGACATGCAGGCGGTGGCCGCTTTTGCGACGCAAGGCGTCGGCATCGCCCTGCTGCCTGAAGTGGTGGCCCGCGCCAACAACCTTGTGCGGGTGCTGCCCGAATATGGGGCAGAACAGGACCTCGTGTACTTTGTCTATCCGGCGCAGCGGCACGTAACGGCGAACGTGCGGGCGTTCATCGATCTGGCGCTGGGGAAATGAGGGGCACCACCTTTGGGAAGCTTTGGAGCACTTATTATCCCGGGGTCGCTCCGATCCCCTGGTTGGTGCGCCACGCCGACAGCTCACGCTGGGTCCGCTTCCATACCCTTCCAGCCGCAAAACGCTACGCGGAGTCGGTAGCAGAGCGCAGCGAGATTTCCCATCGGCAGGCGGCGATTGCTGCGGAAATGCTAGGCCATGGCGGCGCTGCCTGGCTCATCGCCTGGCGCTATGAAGGATCGGATGGCCAGTGGCACCGACGGCGTAGTGTGAATGTCGTCCGGCAGTTCGACCTGCAGCGCGAAGGCAGCATTGCCGCTGAAGAACCTGGCGAAAACTGGGCCTTCTATGCTCGGAAACTCAGATGGGACGCCTCACGCTTCGGCCGGCTCCTTGGCGCGATCGCGGACGATCGCTGCGCGTGCATGTGGCTGTCCGCTCGCAACGGATCGTTGTTCGCCCCCTATGACGGCGGGGTTGATTGCATCGTGCCAGAGACCGAAAGTACCGAAGCGCTTACGGCGCGCTTCGGAAGATGGCTGTCTGCACGTCCCGACGGTTTGTGAGGCTAGCCAGGCACAAGTGGCACCCCCCACCCGGCGCTACGCGCCCGACGCCATTCGGCCATGGGCCTCATGGCCTTCTTGGCTCGCAAGGCTCCCCCGGAGCCTTGCGCCGGCTTTGCCGGGTGCCTGCGAAGTCGGGGAAATCGCGCCACCGGCGCGATTTCTGGTCCCTCGAAGTCCCCCTCACGAGGGAGAGGGTCGCCGACTGAGGGTGCTGTTGGCGGCGGCTCCGATTACCCGGCGACCTTGGAGAAATCTGCGACGAGCCGCATGGTGTCGCGGAGTTTTGCCAGCAGGTTCAGCCGGTTGGCGCGGATCGCCGGATCGGGATCGTTGACCAGCACGGCCTCGAAGAACGCATCGACCGGGCCGCGGAGGGTGGCGAGGGCCGAGATGGCGCCCTTGTAGTCGTTGGCGGCGACGGCCGCCCCGACATCGGACGAAACCTGGGACACGGCAGAGCCCAGCGCGCTTTCCTCGGCGCCTGTCAGGGACGCCTGGGCAAATTCGCCCGCATAAGACTTGCCGTCCTTCTTTTCCTCGGCGGCGAGGATATTGGCGGCGCGGCGATAACCGGCGAGGAGGTTCTTGCCATCCTCGGAGCCGAGCAGCGCCGAGAGCGCCTCGACCCGCCGGGTAATTTCCAGAATGTCGTCGCTCTCTGGGGTGATCACCGCATCAACGAGATCATGCCGGGCGCCAGCATCGCGGAGCGACACTTTCAGGCGATCATGGAAGAACGAAAGCAGGTCTGGCTCGACCGCCAGGCGGTAGCTGATGCTGTTATCCGTCAGGATGCGGATGACACCCAGCGCCGCACGACGCAGCGCGAAGGGGTCGCGCGAGCCGGTGGGCTTTTCGTCGATGGCCCAGAAGCCGGTGAGGACATCGAGCTTGTCGGCGAGCGCAACGGCGATCGAGACCGGTTCACCGGGCACGAGATCGGTGGGCCCGAGCGGCTTGTAGTGATCGGCAACTGCATTGGCCACTTCGCGGCGCTCGCCCTGCGCCAGCGCGTAATAGCGCCCCATGATGCCCTGCAGCTCGGGGAACTCGCCCACCATGTCGGTGGTCAGATCGGCCTTGGCGAGCATGGCGGCGCGCTTCGCGAGTTCGGGATCGGCGCCGACCTTGGGGGCGATTTCGCCCGCGAGCTTCACGATGCGCTCGACGCGCTGGAACTGCGTGCCGAGCTTGGCGTGGAAGACGCTTTCCTCGAGCTTGGGGAGCCCATGCTCGAGCGGCGTCGCGAGATCCTGGGTGTAGAAGAAACGCGCGTCGGACAGGCGGGCGCGGATGACGCGCTCGTTGCCCGCCACGATGGCCTTGCCGCCATCGGCCGCGATCTGGTTGGAAATGATGATGAAATTGGGTGCGAGCCTGCCCGATGCATCGCGCAGGCAGAAGCATTTCTGGTTGGCGCGGATGGTGGCGATAATCACTTCCTCGGGCACTTCGAGGAAGGCGGGGTCGAAACTGCCCATCATCACCACCGGCCATTCGACAAGGCCGGCGACCTCCTCGAGCAGGCCTTCGTCGTGGATCACGCTCAGCCCCTGCGCGAAGGCGAGGTGATCGGCATCGGCCTTCACGATCTCCTTGCGGCGATCGATATCGAGGACGACCTTGGCCTTTTCGAGCGCCTGCACGTAATCGTCGAAGCGGCGGACCTTGATGGCGTCGGGCGCCAGGAAGCGATGGCCGAAGGTCACCTGCCCGCTTTCGATGGTATTGGAGCGGAAAGGGACGACGACCGGGTCATCGTTTTCTGTGCCGAAGGTAGCCGTGATGGCGCGGAGCGGCCGCACCCAGGTGAGCCCGCCATTGCCCCATTGCATGGATTTCGGCCACTCGAAGCCGGTGATCACCCTGGGGAGGATCTGCGAGAGCAATTCGACGGCGTCGGCGCCCTTCCTTTCGATCTTCGCGACGTAGAATTCGCCCTTCTTGGGGTCGGATTCGATGGACGCCTCGGCGATGGAGTTCAGACCGGCAGCCTTGAGGAAACCGTCGATGGCCTGCTGCGGCGAGCCGACGCGCGGCCCCTTCTTTTCCTCACGGGTATCGGGCGAGCGCGGCGGCAGGCCGGTCACGGTCAGCGCCAGCCGGCGCGGGGTGACGAAGGCCTTGGCGCTCTCGTAGAGCAGGCCGGCCTCGACCAGCGCGTCCGTCACGGCTTTCTTCAGACCCTCCGCGGCCTTGCGCTGCATGCGGGCCGGGATTTCTTCGGAGAAGAGTTCGAGCAGGAGTTCTGGCATGGCGCGGAACGCGTTTTCGGGCTGGTTCAAAAGGCGCGGCTTGCCTAACAAGCAGCGGGGCCCTTGTCTATCCCGCGCGACCATCGGCGCGGGGGCCCGGGAGATTGAAAATGAGCGAGAAAGAGCCACGTTCGCTGCTGCAGGAGGTTACGCCGGAGGTGGTGGCGGAGGCCCGCGACCTGCTGCGGGCCAGCCGATATGGGGCGCTCGCCACGATCGACCCGCGGGATGGCAGCCCGGTCGCGAGCCGGGTGAACCTCGCGACGCTGCCCGACAGCAGCATGGCGATCTTCGTCTCGGGCCTGTCTCCGCACACGGCCGGGCTCAGGGCCGATCCGCGGGCGAGCCTCCTGGTGGGTGAAGTCGGCAAGGGCGATCCGCTCGCCCATGCGCGGCTGACGCTGAGGTGCGCCGCAGAGGAGATCGATCGGACCCGGTTGGAATGGGACGCACTCGCTACGCCCTATCTGTCGGCGCATCCGAAATCGAAACTCTACTTCGAGCTTCCGGATTTCGTGTTCTTCCGCCTGAGGCCGACCGAGGTGAGCTTCGTGGCCGGTTTCGGGCGGGCCTATCGCATCGCCGGTGCGGAATTCT
>CAYPYV010000032.1:0-21336 GCA_964414845.1 uncultured Devosia sp.
CGGCCATAGCGGATATTGTAGGCGATGGTGTCGTTGAACAGCACCGTATCCTGCGGGACCATGCCAATGGCGGCGCGCAGGCTTGCCTGGGTGATATCGCGCAGATCCTGCCCGTCGATGGTGATGCGGCCTTCGGTGACATCGTAGAAGCGGTACAGCAGCCGCGAAATGGTGGATTTGCCGGCGCCCGAGGGGCCGACGACCGCGATGGTCTTGCCGGCGGGGACCTCGAAGCTAACGCCCTTGAGGATGGGCCGATCGGCATCATAGTGGAAGCGCACGTCTTCGAAGCGGATGACCGGGCCGGTCACCGCGAGCGGCTTTGCGCCGGGCTTGTCCTCGATCTCGGGGGCCTTGTCCAGGAGCTTGAACATCTCCTCGATGTCGGTCAGCCCCTGGCGGATTTCGCGGTAGACGAAGCCGATGAAGTTGAGCGGCCGGTAGATCTGCATCAGGAAGGTGTTGAGCAGCACGAAGTCGCCCAGCGTCAGCGTCTTGTTCAAGACGCCATAGGCGGCCATGACGGCGATGACGACCAAGCCCGTATAGAAGATGACCGCCTGGCCGAAATTGAGGTAGCCGAGCGAAGTCCAGATGCGGATGGCGCTTTTTTCGTAGCGCGCCATGGACTTGTCGAAGCGCTCGGCCTCCATCTTCTCGTTGGCGAAATACTTCACCGTCTCGAAGTTCAGGAGGCTGTCGATGGCCTTGCCGTTGGCGTCGGTGTCGCTCTCGTTCATGTCGCGGCGGATGGCGATGCGCCAGTTCGAGGCCTTCACCGTGAACCAGAGATAGAGCCAGATGGTGGCGATCAGCACGCCAAGATAGCTCACCCCGAACATCACCACGAAGATGACGCCGGTGATGATGAACTCGACTAGCGTGGGCGCGGTATTGAGCATCGTGAAGCGCACGATGGTCTCGATGCCCTTGGTGCCGCGCTCGATGACGCGGCTCAGGCCGCCGGTGCGACGCTGCAGGTGGAACCGAAGCGACAGCTTGTGCAGGTGCTCGAAAGTCTCGTGCGCGAGGGTGCGGACGGCATGCTGGCCGACGGCGGCGAACAGGGTATCGCGCAGCTGCTGGAAACCCGCATCGATGACATTGCCGACGCCATAGGCGACGACGAGCATGATCGGCACGGCGATGCCCATCACCAGGCCCGGATCGGCACCCTGTCCGTCCAGCCCGTCGATTATGCCCTTGTAGATGAACGGCACGACACTGGTCGCGACCTTGGAGACGAGCAATGCGCCGATGGCGAGCAGCACGCGGAGCTTCAGGTCGGGCCGGCCCGCGGGCCACATGTAGCGCCACAGGCTGGATGCGGCGCGAAGCAAGTTGCTTTCCTCAGCGCTCACCGTGGGGCGCTTGGGCTTCTCCGACGGTGCGGCCATTTTCAGCTCAGTTCTTTTTGTGCAGCGCTACGTGCCGCAGTGGGGTGGGTGAGGCCGGTAATCAGGCCGGTCCAGGCCGCCCCGACTTCAGCGAGACGATCGGAGCAGAGCACGTAGCAGTTGCGCGTGCCCTTGGCGTGACGTTCGACGAGACCGGCATCGAGCAGCACCTTGATGTGCTGGCTGACCGTCGACTGGGCCAGCGGCAGGCACTGGATGACGTCAGTGCAGCAGCAGTCGTTCGAGCCCTGGTCAGCGAGAATACGCAAGATGGAGAGCCGCACCGGGTGCCCGAGTGCGCGCATGACATTGGCGATGTCGTCGTCCTGCATCGTATTCATCGTCTTTGACCGATAGAAGAAGAGCCGCACCAATTCAAGGCCGATTCGACAGACCTGCCCAAGGGGACGGTTCTACTTGCCAAGGGTAACGAAGGAGCCGTTTTCGGTATTCGACAGCAATTCGACCGAGGCCGAGCCGCGGAGCGGCTTGACCGGCTTGAGTGGCGGCAGCGGCGCTGGCGCAGTACGCGGCGCGACCGGCTGCAATGCCTGAGGCAATAGCTCCGAAGTTGGCTTCGGCGGCGCTGTCTGTGTCGTACGCACCGGTTCTTCGGGCGTGACGGCGGGTGCTTCGGAAGGCACGGCGGAGCTGGACATATCTGTCCATGATGGGGCGTCGGCCTCCTGCGGGGGAGGCAATTGCTCATCATCCGGCAGTTCGATCTCGACATAGATGGCGCCGGTGCCGAGGAGCTTGCCCGTCGCGTTGTCGATCGCCTCGACGCGCAGAATCTGCTGCGGGGCGGTGCTGAGTTCCACACCCTCGACCAGCCAGCGCCCCTCGTGAACATCGCTCTCGCCGGCGGGCTGGTCATCGAGATAGAGCCGCACGGTCGAGCCTTCCGGCGCGTCGCCGGCGACAAAGTTATCGGTCCCGCCGATCTGGATGGTGTCGATGGTCGGCGGGAGGATCGGCGCCTCGGTGGCCGGGGGCTCGAGCGGAGCTGGCTCGGCATCGGGCACAGGGCTCGCGGCCGCCAGCGGCTCGGGCATTGGCGGCTTCGGGTTGGGCGGCAGCGTTACCGGCAGCTGCGGGGCGACATCGACCGCGGCATCGGCTGGCTCATGGGGCACGGCGCTGGCGGTGACCGGGTCAAACACTTCCTCGCCTTTGGATCGGACTGCCGGAACAGTCCCAGTCGCAGCGGCAGCAAGCGGGCGCTCGGCAGGCTCAGCCGGTTCCGGAAGTGGCTCGGCACCAGCATTTTCGGCAGGCGGGGCGACGGGACCTACCGGGGCCGTTTCTTGCACCTGCGGCAGGGATACCGGCGGCAGCGGCGCGACATCGACCTTGGCTGCAGCTGGCCCCGGGGGCACGGCATTGGCCGTTTCCGGAGCAACAATTTCCTCGCCCATGGCTCGGACTGTCGGAACGGGCTCAGTGGCGACGGCAGCAAGCGGGCGCTCGGCAGGCTCAGCCTGTTCCGGAAGCGGTTCTGTGTCCGCACTTGCGGCAAGCGGCGCGACGGGCTGGGCCGGGGACAGTTTCGGCACCTGCGGCTCAAGGACCAGAGGCGGCGATGCCGTCACGGCTTCTTCCTCGGCCAGCGGCGCAGCTGCCCGGGCCTCGCCGACGGGCGACAGCACCTGCATGTCGACCTTCAGCATTGCGGGCGGGGCCGGCGGGATAGACGGCATGTCCGCCGGCACCTTGCCCGGCGCCCGGACGATATCGGCAGCAGGCGGGGCCGCCTCGGCCCTGCGCGGATCCGGCAGAGGCAATGGCGGGTTGACAAGGGCGGCGCTGGAAGGGTCACGCGCAAGAAAAGGAAGACGATCACGGAGGCTCTGCGACAGGCAGGCGAGAGCGGGCGTGCCTGCCGGCGTGCAGGCATCGAGTGCCGGCACGGCCAGTACCACCCCCATGATGCCCAGCGTCACCGCCGCCCCCGCGACGGTGAGCACCAGTGCTCGTTGATCGTATCTACGGATCAGCCCCGCCTCCAGGCTCCGACGAACCGCCGATCGGCTGCGCGCGGCCCTTGGTATCGCGCAGGTGTCAGGCGGATTCCGACTTCATCAGCTTATAGGTAATCGACTCGTAAAGCGCCTCAAATGAGGCATCGATGATATTGGGGCTGACACCTATGGTGTACCAGCGCTCGCCGGTGCTGTCGCGGCTTTCGACCAATACACGGGTGACCGCGCCCGTGCCGCCGTCGAGGATACGCACCTTGAAGTCGACCAGTTCGAGATCGGATATCCGGTCGGAATAGATGCCGAGATCCTTGCGAAGCGCGAGATCGAGCGCGTTGACCGGGCCATTGCCCTCGGCGACGGACATGATGCGCTCGCCGTCAATATCGATCTTGACCACCGCCTCGGTGACGGTGATCTGCTCACCCCTGGCATTGTGGCGACGGTCGACGCTGGCGCGGTAACTCTCGACATTGAAGAACTCGGGCAGCGTGCCGAGCACAGAGCGGGCATGCAGCACGAAGGACGCATCGGCGCCATCGTAGGAATAGCCGCGCGACTCGCGCTCCTTCACCGAGCGCAGCAGCCGATCAAGCCGGGGATCGTCCTTTTCGATGGCTATGCCGTGGCGGCGGAGGGCGGCAAGCAGGTTGGACTTGCCCGCCTGCTGGCTGACCATGATCGAGCGCTCATTGCCCACAGTTTCGGGCGGCACATGCTCGTAACTCGAAAAATCCTTGGCGAGGGCCGAGGCATGGATGCCAGCCTTGGTGGCAAAAGCCGCAGTGCCGACATAGGGCGATTGCCGCGCCGGCGCCCGATTCAGCAACTCGTCGAAAGCCCGCGCGGTCGATGTGATGCGGCCCAGCTGTTCCTCGGAGATACCGAGTTCGAAGCGGTCGGCGAAGCCGGGCTTCAGCATCAGGGTGGGAATGATCGTGACAAGATTGGCATTGCCGCAGCGCTCGCCGATGCCGTTGAGCGTGCCCTGGATATGGCGGACACCGGCGCGCACAGCGGCCAGCGTATTTGCGACGGCCTGCCCGGTATCGTCATGCGCATGGATGCCGAGCCGGTCGCCCGGCACGACGTGGGTCACCGCGGTAACGATTTCCGCCACCTCGTCGGGCATGGTGCCGCCATTGGTGTCGCAGAGCACGACCCAGCGGGCCCCTGCCGCAAGAGCCGTCTCGACGAATTTGAGCGCATAGGCGGGGTTGGACTTGTAGCCATCGAAGAAATGCTCGCAATCGACCAGCACTTCTTTTCCCGCCTCGACACCGGCGGAAACGGTTTCGGCGAGGTTGGACAGGTTCTGCTCGAGGCTGATTTCGAGCGCGACCTTCACCTGCCGATCCCAGGACTTTCCGACGAAGCAGGCGGCGTCCGCCGCGGAGTTGAGGATGGCCTGCACGCCCGGATCGTTGCCGACGGAGCGCCCGGCCCGCTTGGTCATGCCGAAGGCGGTGAAGACGGCATCGCGGGTGCGGCTTTCGGCAAAGAACGCATCGTCGACGACATTGGCGCCCGGATAGCCGCCCTCAATGTAATCGACGCCCAGCTGTTCGAGCAGCGCGGTGACGGAGATCTTGTCCTCGAGCGAGAACTCGATGCCGGCAGTCTGCGCGCCATCCCTGAGCGTGGTGTCGAAGATGTAGAGGCGGTCTTTGCTCATAAAACGATACTCAGTGACGGGGCGGCCATTCGGCCGTGTCGTGATCGGGGTGCTGGTGGCTGGTCTGCCGGATGGCTGTCCACCAGGCCGGGTCGTTGGAGTCCTCGGTGGTGCCGACGGTTTCGACCGCGTCGAGATGGACCAGCGAGGGGTGCTTGCCCTCCATGCCCATCTGGTAAAGCACGGGAATGCGATGCGGCTCGTCGAAGGCGCCGATCGACATCGAAACATGCTGGCCCTTGGTGTTGTGGTAGAACAGCGAGGTGCCGCAATCGCGGCAATAGCCGCGGTCGACTTCGCCGGACGACCGGAAACGCGCCGGCTCCCCACGCGTCCAGGTGAGATGCTCGTAGCGGATGCCGACCAGCGCAGCGAAGAGGTTGCCCGTCGCCTTCTGGCACATGCGGCAATAGCAAAGGTGCGGATTGTCGACCAATTGCGTCGCGTGAAAGCGCACGGCGCCACACTGGCAGCCGCCCGAGTATTCCCCGAACCGATAGGCTTCCTCCGTCACGTCGCTCATGATTTGCCCTTCCCCGCAAAGCGGTCGGTTGCCTCGATGAGGTGATGCAGAATGCCCGGCTGGCTCATGGCGTGGCCGGCGCCTTCGACCATGACGAACTCGGCCTCGGGCCAGGCCTGGTGCAGATCCCAGGCGGTCTGCGGCGGGCAGGCCGTATCGTAACGCCCCTGCACGATGACGCCCGGAATGTGCCGGATCTTCTCTGCATCGCGGATCAACTGCCCCTCGTCCAGCCAGCCGTTGTGGACGAAATAGTGGTTCTCGATGCGGGCGAAGGCGAGCGCATACTCGGCCTCGGTGAAGGATTGCGACATCTGCACATCGGGAAGGAGCGTGATGGTCTCACCCTCCCAGCGCGACCATTCGCGCGCGGCGCCGAGGCGGATTTCGGCATCGGACGAGGTGAGGCGACGCCGATAGGCCGCCATCATGTCGTCGCGCTCCTCGGGCGGGATGGGCGCGACGAAGCGCTGCCACTTGTCGGGAAAGAGCAGCGAGGCGCCATGCTGGTAATACCAGAGCAGTTCCCACCGGCGCAGCGTGAAGATACCGCGCAAGACGAGCTCGGTGACTCGCTCGGGGTGGGTTTCGGCATAGGCGAGCGCCAGCGCCGAGCCCCAGGAGCCGCCAAAAACCTGCCATTTCTCGACGCCGACCATCTGGCGCAGCTTTTCGATGTCGGCGACGAGATCCCAGGTGGTGTTGTGTTCGAGCCCGGCAAAGGGCGTCGATTGCCCACAGCCCCGCTGATCAAAGAGCAGCACGTCATAGCGCGCCGGATCGAAGACGCGGCGCTGGCTCGGGTTGATGCCGCCGCCCGGTCCGCCATGCAGGAACACGGCGGGCTTTGCTCCCCGCGTGCCGACCCGTTCCCACCGGATTGAATGGCCGTCGCCGACATCGAGATGTCCGGTCGCGAAGGGTTCGATCTCGGGATAGAAACCGCGCAGTTCGGTCATTTCGGCTGCTCCCCTGTTGTCGGCCAGGTGTCGGTATCGTGGTCAGGGTGCTGGTGCGAGGTGAGATGCGCCATGAACTCCAGCCATTCGCGCGGATATTCGGTGCGCTCGGGCAGGCTCGACAGCCCGGCAAAGAAGGGCAACCGGTCGTTGAGGTTGACCTGCATCACCGGAGCCGCAACCCCTGGGTCGTCGAAGGCGCCGATGGCGAGTTCGGTATGGTCATCCGGGCCGGGCGTGATCTTCTCGTAGCTCAGCGGCGTGCCGCAATGGCCACAGAAGCCACGCTTCATCTGGTCGGAGCTTTCGAAGTAGCTCGGCGCGCCACGCGTCCATTGCATTTCGAGCGCGGTTACCAGAGGCCCGAAGAAGGAGCCGAAAGCCTTCTGGCACATGCGGCAGTGGCAGATGGTCGGCCGCCCCAGCCTGGTAACGCGGAAGCGCACCGCGCCGCATTGGCAACCGCCGGAATGAGACGCCTCAGGCAGGGTCATGACACACCGCTTCGATATTGTGGCCATCGAAATCGAGCACGAAGGCGCCGAAATAATCCGGGTGGTAGTGCGCCCTGAGCCCGGGCGCGCCGTTGTCCCGCGCGCCCATGGACAGCGCGATGGCGTGGAAAGCCTCCACCTCGGCCCGGCTCCGCGCGCGGAAGGCCACATGCGTGGTGCCCCGCGAGGTCATGCCGTCCGACAGCCAGAAGGTCGGGTGCTTGTCGCCGAAGCCCGCGTGGCGGTCCTTGCCGACGGAGAAATTGGTCAGGAGCTTGATGCCGAGGGCACCCAGCGCAGCTTCGTACAAGGCGAGCGCGCGGTCAAAATCCGTGACCTTCAGACCGACGTGATCGACAATGCTCATCGCTTGACCTCCCATTTCGTCTGGCGTTGACCAGCTTCATCCTTGTAGTCCATGAGCTGGATGCCCTGCGCGAGAAGATCATTGCGGATCTGGTCCGCTTTTGCGAAGTCACGGGCATTGAGGGCGGCGAGGCGGGCTGCGACGGCTTCTTCCACACCGGGGGGTGTGTCGGATGCATCAGAAACCAGGCTCGCGGTCGGGAAACCGAGGAATTCGAGAGAAGCGGCGAGGCAGGCACCAGCGGTGTCGGTGCCGCGATTGGCCTTGCGCGCAATGGCATCCAGCGCCACCGAGGCGCGGTGGAAATTTAGGTCGTCGGTGAGCTCGGAGATGACCGAGGCGTCGGGGGGCGTACCGGCAACCGGCGTTGCGGCCCTCTGCCAGTCGCGCAGCTTCTGCTCTGCCTCTTCCAGCCGCTTCACCGAAAAATCGATCGGCTCGCGGTAGTGGGTCATCAGCATGGCGAGGCGCAGGACTTCGCCCGGCCATTTGCGGCCGCCAAATTTCTCCGTTTCGAGCAGTTCGTTGATGGTGATGAAGTTGCCGAGGCTCTTCGACATCTTCTGGCCTTCGACCTGCAGGAAGCCGTTGTGCATCCACACATTCGCCATGGCGTGCGTGCCATGGGCGCAGCGCGATTGCGCGATCTCGTTCTCGTGGTGCGGGAAGATGAGATCGAGTCCGCCGGCATGGATATCGAAGACGGGGCCGAGATAGCGCTCGCTCATGGCAGAGCACTCGATATGCCAGCCGGGCCGGCCGCGCCCCCAGGGGCTGTCCCAGCCGGGCTCCTCGGGCGAAGAAAGCTTCCACAGCACGAAATCGGCCGGGTTCTTCTTGTGGGCATCGACGGCGACGCGGGCACCCGCGACATTATCCTCGAGGTTGCGGCCGGAGAGCCTGCCGTAATCGGGCATGGACTGGGTATCGAACAGCACTTCGCCGCCGGCCTGGTAGGCATGGCCCTTGTCGAGCAGCGCCGCGATGATCGCCTGCATCTCGACGATGTTCTCGGTGGCGCGCGGATTATGCGTCGGCTCGAGCGTGCCGAGCGCCTTCACATCCTTGAAGTATTGCTGCGCGGTGGTTTCGGTGACGCGCCGGATCGCCTCGTTGAGCGGCAGGTCGGGGAAATCGCGCAGGGCGCGCGCGTTGATCTTGTCGTCGACGTCGGTGATGTTGCGGACATAGGTGACGTGATCGGCGCCGTAGACATGCCGCAGCAGCCGGAACAGCAGATCGAAGACGATCACCGGCCGGGCATTGCCGATATGGGCATAGTCATAGACGGTGGGCCCGCAGACATACATGCGCACATTCAATGGATCGATGGGGGCAAAAGCCTCCTTCGTCCGGGTGAGCGTGTTGTAGAGCCGCAATGTCGTCGTTTCGCCCAAAGTCGCCTGTCCTCGCACGCGTGTTGCCTCGCGGGCGGGGTTCTTCGGGGATATTCGAGTGAGAAGAAAACCGCGCCGCCAGGAGTGCCTAGCGGATAATGATGCAGCCGGTAATGCAGATTGCGGATGCGGTTTTCATGGTGGCGCACCATGGCCGCAATCAGGCTGGAAATCAAGGGGCGGCGGCAGGGGCTGAATTCTGGCGAATCCGACCCCTGCGCGGCGTCAGTTATTGGGCCGGTGCCTCGGGAACGCCTGCCGCAGCCTTGGCGGCGACAACGGCCGGGTCAGCCGTGCAGGCTTCCAGCACGCCGCGGGCCTTGTCCGACAGGGCGGCATAGTCACCGAAGGCCTGATGGCTCTCCTCGGTGGATTCGCCGCGCAGGTCGGCCGCCAACACATCGACCTCGTTCTGCGGGAAGCCGGAGAAGCCCTTAACGATGCAATCGCACAGCGGCGCCATGACGAGATCGGTGTCGGTCCCCTCGGGTGCATCGGGCAGGAGGAACATAGCCGCGCCCGTGCAAGCCTCGGTGAAGGGCGCGAGGTCGGCGGGCGCCTGCGCGAAGGCCGGCTGGGCGAACAGTCCAGACAGGATGAGCGCCGCGGCGGGCAGAATGCGGATCAGCATGGGGTCGTCTCCAATAGCACGCCTGAGGCGCAAGGAAGGGCGGAGAAGACCACGCGAGGGGCGAAACGCCAAACACAAAGATACGAAAAAGGCGGCTCCCTGGAGCCGCCTCTTCCTTGAAATCGCCCGATTGCACCCGCCGCAGCGGATAAACGGATCAGCTGCGATACTGCTGGTGGCATTCGCCACAGGTGCCGCCGATCGTCTTGAGCGCTGCGCCATAGGCGGCCGCGTCACCGGCAGCGGCAGCTGCCTTCATCGCCTTGGAGCCTTCGAGTGCCTTGGCGAAAATGGCGTTGAACGCATCCAAGTTCGCCCATATTTCCGGCTTGGCTTCGGTGCCTGCAACACCATTGGTGTCGGCGGTGAAGAGCGCCGGATAGTCGGTGAAGTGCTGAATCAGCTTGTCGGCCGCCGCTTCGGCGTCGGCACCGGTCAGGCCGCCGGCAGACTTCAGGATGGCGCCATTGTCCTTCATCGCAGCCTCACGGGCCGCAACTTTCTGCTCGGGCGTCATGGTGGCGATCGCCGGATCGACAACGACATCCTGGGCAATAGCGACGGCGGCTACAGCCACCAGCGCAACGCCTGCAAGGGCGGAAAGCCCAAATTTCTTCAACTGCATGTTCACTCCCGTTCCATGTGGTGTTCAGTTGGTGCCAATCCACCCGGCGACTTGGCATACGCATTGTCATGCAATCGGCGTGCGATGAACAGTCGCAGTTCGCTCACCTCGGTACGGTGAAGTGGTCACAGCTGCGTGATCTCGTCGCAAGGGTTGCTTAACAAACGGGAGATGCCATCTCGCTTTCACCGCAATGGCGGGCTAAGAGGCAAAGCCTGTGCGGACCGGATACATGCCTCGGATTTATTCGATTTTTGGCCAGACCCTGGCCCTGTTCCTGGCGCTCGTGGCGAGCCTCGTGATGGATGTCGCGACGGCCTATGCGCAGTCGGACACCTGCGCACGGCTGGCAAACACGCTGCAGACCCTCGAGCGCAACTCGAATTTCCAGAGCGCGAACGACAACAAGACGGATGCGCGGCGCCTGCAGCGGGACCTGCAGCGGCTCGAAAGCGCCTATGTGCGCGAAGGCTGCAATGACGACGCCAAGGCGGGCCGCAGGCTCAACGCCCAGTGCCGTGGGCTCGCCAACCAGATCCTCGACGGCCGCGAGCAGCTGAAAGAGCTCAACCAGCAGGTGGACACGGGCGAGGCGGTTGGCCAGCAGCGCGAGGCCATTCTGCAGGAAATGGCCCGCTTCGACTGCGACGGCATGTCGAGCGCGCAGGTGACCCGCAAGGATCGCGGCAATTTCTTCGAGCAGCTCTTTGGACGCCTCTCCGGCTCGGACGACGGTGAAGGCGGCCTGCGCGAGGAGGAGTTCAACCCTTATGGCGACTACCATACGGTGCGCACACTGTGCGTGAGGAAGAGCGACGGCTTCTATTGGCCGATCAGCTATTCGACACTGGTGGACTATGTCGGCAATGACGCCGACCAGTGCCGCACCCAATGCCCGGGGCTCGATGTCGACCTGTATTACTACGACAATCCCGGTCAGGAACCGGAGCAGATGATCAACACGTTCGGCGAGCCCTATACGGCCTTGCCCAACGCGTTCCGCTTCCGCACCGATTTCGACACGACGGCCAAGTGCAACCCGCTGCAGGACATGGGGCAGATCACGGTTGCCGACCTGGGGAACGGCGTGACGCGCGCGCTGGTGAGCTTCCGCGGGGCGAGCTTCCCGCTGCCGGTGCGTGACCCGCGCGGCTCGCAGCAGAATATCATCGAGGCGCCGCTGACGGCGCAGATCGACAATGCCACCTATGTGGACGTGCCCCTGCCGCGCCGCCGGCCCGGCACTACGCCTCCGGCGGCGGCCGTGCAGGTGGCAACACCCTCTGCGCCTGCCGATGCGGGCCGGGTGGTGATGTTCGGCGGCAAGCGCGTCAGGATAGTCGGTCCAGACACGCCTTACGCGACACTAGCGGAAGCAGGGACCTGAGGTCCGGGCCGGCCTCGCGGCCGGTGAGCGCAAGGCGCAACGGATGAAACAGCGCCCTGCCCTTGCGTCCGGTTGCCGACTTGATCGCGGCGATCCAGGTGTCCCAGGTGGTCAGGTCCCACGGCTCAGGCGGCAGAAGGCTCGCAGCGGCGGCAATGTAGTCGCGATCCTCGTCTGCGATGACGGGGGTTACCGGCCCGGTCACCAGGGTCGCAAGATCACCGATATCGGAGAAGCGCGCGAGATTGCCGCGCAGCGCGAGCCAGAGCGGCTCCGATGCGAGGCCCAGGGGCTCGAGTCGCGGCCGTGCCGCATCGAACGGCATGGCGTGCAGGATACGGGCGTTGAGGCTGTCGAGTTCGGCGGGGTCGAAACGGGCCGCGCCATGCGAGATCATGTCGAGCGAGAGCGCAGCGCCCAGCGCCTCCAGATCGGCGAAGGGTTCGAGCGACAGGCTCGATCCGGTAGCAGCCGCCATGATCGCGACGGCCATGGGTTCGTAGCCGGCGTCGCGCAGCTCGGCGAGCGAGAGCGAGCCGATGCGCTTCGAAAGACCCTCACCGTCGGCCCCGGTGAGCAGGTTGTGGTGGGCGAAGGCGGGCACGTTTCCGCCCAGCGCCTCGAAGATCTCGATCTGCGTGCCGGTGTTCGAAACGTGGTCTTCGCCGCGAATGACATGGGTGATTCCGAGGTCGATATCGTCGACCACAGAGGGCAGCGTGTAGAGATAGGAGCCATCGGCGCGGATCAGCACCGGGTCGGACATGGAGGCGGTATTCACCGTCTGCGGGCCCTTGATCAGGTCGTTGAAGTGCACCGGCTTGCCGTCGAGCTTGAAGCGCCAATGCGGCTTGCGGCCCTCGGCCTCGTAGCGGGCCTTCTGCGCGTCGGTTAGGGCGAGCGCGGCGCGATCATAGACCGGCGGCCGCCCTAGCAGACGAGCGCGGCCGCGCTTGATCTCGAGCTCTTCCTCGGTCTCCCAGGCCGGATAGAGCCGGCCAGCAGCGATCAGCCGATCGCGCGCCGCGTCGTAGAGAGCGGTCCGGTCGGACTGGCGCACCTTGAGATCGGGCACAATTCCGAGCCAGGCGAGATCAGCCTCGATGCCGAGAGCATATGCCTCGGTCGAGCGCGCGGTGTCGGTGTCGTCGAGGCGCAGCACATAGGTGCCGTGGTTCGCCCTGGCGAAGAGCCAGTTGAGCAGCGCCGGGCGGGCATTGCCCAGATGCAGGCGGCCGGTGGGCGACGGAGCGTAGCGGACGGTTGCCGTTGCGTTGGTCACGTGCTGAGGCTCCACGCTCACTCGAGGCCCTGCCCCGGCAGACGCGGCAGCGGCTCGATGTTCAGGTTCTCGTCGCGATAGCCGTTGGTGATCGGGTAGCGGCGGCCGAGGCCGAAGGCCTTGCGGGTGATCTTCACGCCCGGAGCCGACTGCCGGCGCTTGTATTCGGCGATGTTGAGCAGCTTTTCGATGCGCTTCACCAGATCACGGTCGAAGCGGCCCTCGCCCTTCTGCACGACTTCTGCGACGGAGAGTTCCTTCTCGACGAGGCCATGCAGAATCTCGTCGAGGATGGGATAGGGCGGCAGCGAATCCTGATCCTTCTGGTTGGGACGGAGTTCGGCAGTGGGCGCCTTGTCGATGATGTTCTGCGGGATGACCTTGCCGTCCGGTCCGAGGCAGTCGGACGGACGGTGCTGGTTCCGCCAATGGGCCAGCTCGTAGACACGCATCTTCAGCATGTCCTTGATCGGGTTGAAGCCGCCGTTCATGTCGCCATAGATGGTGGCGTAGCCGACCGCCATCTCAGACTTGTTGCCGGTGGTGAGCAAGAGCCCGCCGAGCTTGTTGGAGACGGCCATCAGGTAGACACCGCGCATGCGGGACTGGATGTTTTCCTCGGTGAGATCGAGCGGACGGTTGCCGAAGACCGGCTGCAATTCGGCGAGCGCTGCCTCGACCGGATCGCCGATCGAGACCACATCGTAGCGCACACCGAGCAGTTGGGCGCAATCACGCGCATCGCGGAGGCTTTCCTCGGAGGTATAGCGATAGGGCAGCATCAGGCAATGGACCCGGTCCGCACCCAGAGCATCGACCGCCATTGCCGCCACCACCGCGGAATCGATGCCGCCCGAGAGGCCGAGCAGCACGGACTTGAAGCCGTTCTTGTTGACATAGTCGCGCAGGCCCAGCACGCAGGCGCGCCACGGCGCCTCGTCGATGGAGGAGAGCGGGGCGACACGGGGATCGGTGCAGCGCCAGCCAGCATCGGTGCGCGCCCAGTTGGAGAGCATCAGCTCGGGCTCGAAGCTCTTCGCCTGCACGACCAGGTGTCCGCCGGGCTCCATGGCGAAGCTTGCGCCATCATAGACCAGCTCGTCCTGGCCGCCGACCTGGTTGAGGTAGATCACCGGCACGTTGTTCTCGGCGACACGGTCCCCGACCATCCTGTAGCGGGTGGCCTGCTTGTTGCGCCAATAGGGCGAGCCGTTGGGACAAAGGAGGAGCCGGGCGCCATTGTCGACGAGGTGCGCGCAGACATCGGGGTGCCAGACATCCTCGCAGATCGGGATGCCGATCGAGACCCCCTTGATGGTCACCGGCTCCTGCAGGTCGGCGCGGGCGAAATAGCGCTTCTCGTAGAAGACGTCGTCATTGGGCAGTTCGCGCTTGAAGCGCCTGGCGACGATCTCGCCCTTCTCGCAGACGAGCACGGCGTTGAAGAGCACACCTTCCTGCACCCAGACGGAGGGGAGAATGACTGACACATCGGTGCCCGCCGTCGCCTTGGCGAAATCCTCGGCGGCGCGCATCGCATCGGCGATGAAGCGCGGCTTGAAGAGCAGATCGTCAGGAAAATAGCCGGTGAGGAACAGCTCAGAAAACAGCAGGATGTCGGCACCCTGCCCCACAGCCTGGGCCAGGGTCGCCTTCGCCAGCTCGAGGTTTTTCGCGATGGCGCCGACGGTGGGGTTCAGCTGCGCAAGGGCAATGCGGAGACGGTCGGTCAAGGTCGGCATCCATCGGCTCGGAAAACGCGGCCAGACTTATCCGGCCCTGCCGCAATGGGCAAGGCGCGAGACTGTTGCCGAGCCGCGGCCGATCGGACCGACGCCCCTGTCAGAACGAGTAGGTCATCTCGGCCAGCAGACCGTAGCGGAAGAGCGAGAACGGGTTCTGCGTGTCGATGTAGTTCTGGTTCGAGAAATCAGGCGGCAGGTCGTCGTCGCCGTTATAGACGCCATCGGGTTCGGTATCGACGGGGTCGGTGATATAGGCCGCAGAGTAGCGCGCATCATAGGTGCCGGTGAGATACCAGGCGCGCCCGCCGACTCGGAAAGTCAGGTTCTCGATGGGCGTGACGCCGAGCATGACCTCACCCATGGCGCCGTATCCCCAGCCATCCACGGTGGTCGGCGAGGTCTTCACGTAGAGCGGATTGCCGAGCGGCGTGGTGTCGTCATATGTCCAGGATGCGATTGCGCCCTCGACCTTGGCAATGGGAACGGCCGCGAGTTCGCCGGAGACGTCGAACATGTCGCCAAGTTTGGCGCGGCCGGAAATACCGAGCCGGAGCGACTGGGTTTCGAGCCAGGTCTCTGAGCTGTCACCTGGGAAATTGATGGTGCCGTCATTGTTGACGGTCAGGTCGTCGGCGGACTCGGCGGTAACGAAATTGCTGCGCGTCGTGCGCGGCGAGTCGTTCCAGTACTGATAGCCCCCGAACAGGCCGATGCCGCTGCCCTGCCCGTCACCAAAGGTGTTCCAGCCGAAATCCGCGCCGGCATAGGTGATGGTGCCATCGACGACCGAACCGCCAAGGCTGTAGGGGCTGGAATAGTTGCCGGTGATGACGGAGGTATAGCCGGCAATGCCCTTCACGTAGGAGCGCGAGGCATAGTCGTCGATCCGCATGTGGAACTCGCCGCTATGCGCCTGGCTGTCGGTGGTCGCGTCGCCAAGGCTGTCGCCGAAGGTCTGCGAGCCCATGGAGTACCAGTAGCGCATGCCGAATTCGAAGGCGACTTCGTCATCCTGATCGTCGAAACCGGACCAGTCCTTCGGCTCGTTGACATAGGAGCCACGGAAATCGCTCTCGTCGGACCAGTCTGCGGCAATTGCGGGGAGGCTGCTCGCTGCAAGAACGAGGACTAGGCTCGAAACCAACCGGGACATGGCGCTACTCCGCATCACTCTGCCAGCGGCCATTTATCCCCGGTTAGGGTTAATGTAGTGCTAAACGCGATTGCATGGCTGCGAAGGAAAGGCTTTAACTGCCCGCCGATGCTCGCGAAATTTACCTTCAGGTAAGGAAGTGAGCCCTCACGGGAATGTTTTGCAGCCATGCGCCCGCTGGGTGCAACCGGGTGGCTCGGTCGCGCATTGGGTCCACGTAACGTGAATGACTGAAGGCTTATTGCCATGAGTTGCCGAGTGCTGGTGGTCGAAGACGAGATCTTCGTCGCCATTGAGATCGAAAGCGTGGTGCAGGACCTGGGCTATCTGCCGGTCGGCATCGCCCAGGATAGCCGCAGCGCGCTCAAGCTTGCGCCCGAGGCGGAACTCGCTTTCGTGGACCTGAACCTCATCGATGGCCCGACGGGCATCGAAGTCGGGCGTCATCTTGCCGACCATGGCGTGACGGTGCTGTTCATGACCGCCAACCCGGCGCAGCTGGGCGATGGTGTACCCGGCACGATCGGCGTGCTGCCCAAGCCAGTAAACGATGCTGAACTGAAGCAAGCCGTAGAATTTGCCGTCGCCGTGCGTAACCGCGCGCCAGGCGCAGTGCCGCCGCGACGTCTCCGCCTCTTCCCGCAGGCGATGAGCGCAGCCAGCTGACGACCGGCCGAGGCAAGTCGGGTATTCCCCTTTCACCACAGGATCACCACCCTGGACTGCTCCGGGGCGGCTCAAGGCGCTTCGGGGGTTAGCCGGCTTCAGGCGAGGGACGCGCGGCGCGACAGGCTGCCGAGCGGCAGCTCGAGTTCCACGGACAAACCGGCCTCGGTCCACTGCCGCGCGATGCGGCCACGCAACTGCCCTTCGACGCTGAGCGCTATGAGACGCGAGCCGAAGCCCTCTCGCGCCGGACTCGTGGCCGGCGCACCAGTCTCGCTCCAATCGAGCCGGTACACATCCCCATCGATGCGCGAGCGGATCTCGATGCGACCGTCGGGCTGCGACAGCGCACCATACTTGGCTGCATTGGTCGCCAACTCGTGGAACAACAGCGCCAGCGGCGTCGCCGCGCCATCGTCGATGATGGCATCGTCGCCCGAAAAGCTGACACGTGCGTCGCCCGGGCTGCGATAGGGCTCGAGCAATTGCTCGACCAGCGCCTGCAGCGAGGACGGGCTCGGCCGCGGCTGGCTGGCCTTTGAGTGCGGACGCACGAAATCGTGCGCGCGACCGAGCGCGAAGATACGGGCGCGGAGCCGCTCGGCAAAGTCGGCGGCTTCCGGATGCTGCCGCGCCGCAAGGCTGACGATGCCGCCAACGACCGCAAAGATGTTCTTGATGCGGTGGCTGAGTTCCTGGGCGATCACCTCGCGCTCTTCCTGGGCGAGCTTCGCCTCGTGGATATCGGTGCAGGTACCAAACCACCGCAGGATCGTGCCGACGGGACCGCGCATCGGCAGCGCCTGCCCCAGTACCCACCGATAGGTACCGGAACGGTGTCGCAGCCGATACTCGATGCGATAGGGCTCACCGGTAGCCAGCGAGTGCCGCCAGACCTCCCAGGCACGCTCCTGATCGTCAGGATGGAACATGCCGTTCCAGCCATCGCCGTCGGTCGTGCCGGGTGGTGTACCGGTGAACTCATACCAGCGCGCATTGTAGTAGTCGTGAAAGCCGTTCGGCAGAGTCGACCAGACCATCTGCGGCATGGTGTCGGCGAGCGTTCGGAAGCGCAGTTCGCTCTCGATCAGCTGGTCGGCGACCCTGCGCTGCTCGGTGACATCAACGACGACGCCCGGCAGGCGCGCGGGCCAGCCGTCCGGGCCGGCGATCGTCGTGCCTGAGGCGACCACATGCCGGATCGATCCGTCGGACTGCACCAGGCGGTACTCGAAGCTGACCGGGCCGGGGCGGGCAATGGCGGCCTCGATCTCCGAGTGCACGCGTTGCCGATCATCGGGATGGATCGCGGGGAGGAACGCAGAGAGCGGAAGACCGTTGGCGGCGGCTATCGGATCGAGGGAATAGAGCTGGGCAAATCGCTCGTCGGCGGAGACCCGGTCGGCTGGGATATCCCAATCCCAGGTGCCGACCAGGCCGGAGGCCTTGAGGGCCAGCTCGAGCTTCTCCTGGCTGCGAGCCAGGGCGCGCTCTGCCCTGACCCGCTCGGTCGTTTCGATGATGATCGCCAACATGGCGAGAACCTTGCCGTTCTCGTCGAGAAGCGGCGAGTAATTGAGGTTGAGGAAACAGGACTCGAAGCGGCCGCGGCGGTTGAGGATGAGTTCCTGGTCGGCCAGGTACCAGGTCTCGCCCTGGAAGCCGCGCCGCATATTCTCACGATTGAAGTCGGCCACTTCCGGCCACGCCAGCAGGGCGGGCTTGCCGAAAACACCGGGGTGCCGGTCTCCGGCGAATATGGCATAGCCACTATTGTAGATCAGGATGCCGTCGGCTTCGCCAACGAGCATGACCATGGGCACCTTCGAGGTGAGGATCATGCGGACTGCGGCCTTGAGCGTCTCAGGCCATGCATCGATCCGCCCCAGCGGGGTGGACGCCCAGTCGAAACTATTGGTCAGCTGAACAAGTTCATCTGTTTCGAGACGCGACCTCGTGGCCGCGTCCGCATGCGGAAACAGGCTGTGGGGCATGCCGTGACGCTCCGATCATGCGACGATACCCGCCCTCCGGGTTACCGCGTAGGGCTGTAACTCGCGAGATCGCGAAAGGTTCACGCCATTCAGCTTGCAGCGCGCATTTTTCTCTCGGGACGAAGCGCACTCAACTCCTCGGCGACGAGGAAGGCGAGTTCAAGCGACTGGCTCGCGTTCAGGCGGGGGTCGCAATAGGTGTGGTAGCGATCCTTGAGCCCGGTCTCGGTAATGGCCGCGACGCTGCCACCGGTGCATTCGGTGACGTCGTCGCCGGTCATCTCGATATGGATGCCGCCCGCATAGGTACCGAGGCTGCGGTGCACGTCGAAGAAGGTCTTCACTTCCGACAGAACACGGTCGAAGGGGCGGGTCTTGTAGCCATTCGACGCCTTGATGGTATTGCCGTGCATCGGATCGGAGCACCACACCACGGTGCGCCCCTCCTGCTTCACGCGCTCGACGAGGCGCGGCAGGTGCTCGGCAACCTTGTCGGAGCCGAAACGGCCGATCAAGGTGATGCGGCCGGCTTCCTCGCCCGGGTTGAGCTTGTCGATCAGCCGGATCAGGTCGTCGGACGACAGGCTCGGACCGCACTTGATGCCGATCGGATTGCGGATGCCGGAGAAATACTCGACATGCGCGCCATCCGGCTGGCGTGTGCGGTCGCCGATCCAGAGCATATGCCCGGAGGTGGCGTAGAATTCGTTGGTGATCGAGTCGCGGCGGGTGAGCGCCTCCTCGTAGCCGAGCAACAAAGCTTCGTGCGAGGTGTAGAACTTGGTCTCGCGCAGCGACGGGGTATTGTCGGAGTTGAGGCCGAGGGCGCGCATGAAATCGATGGCGTCGTCGATCTTGCGCGCGACATCTTCGAAGCGCGGATAGGTGTTGGAAGCCTTCATGAAGCCCATGGTCCATTCATGGACGCGGGTGAGGTCGGCATAGCCGCCCGATGCGAAGGCGCGCAGCAGATTGAGTGTGGCCGCGGACTGGCGATAGGCGAGCAGCAGGCGCTCGGGATCGGGAATGCGGGCCTCGGGCGTGAAACCGATATCGTTGATGATGTCGCCGCGATAGGAGGGCAGCGTCACCCCGTCGATGGTTTCGGTATCGGCCGAGCGCGGCTTGGCGAACTGGCCGGCGATACGGCCGACCTTGACCACTGGCTTGCTGGCGCCATGCGTCAGGACAATCGCCATCTGCAGGAAAACGCGGAAGAAATCACGGATATGGTCGGCGCCATGCTCAGCGAAGCTCTCGGCACAGTCGCCGCCCTGCAGGAGAAACGCCTTGCCTGCCGCCACATCAGCCAACTGATGCTTCAGGTCGCGTGCCTCGCCGGCGAACACCAGCGGCGGGAACTTCTTCAGCTGCGACTCGGTTTCGGCCAGCTTCTGGGCATCCGGATAGGCCGGCACCTGGGTAATGGGCTTGTCGCGCCAGCTTTGCGGGGTCCAGGTGGTGTTGGCCATTTGTTTACTCCTCACGTCGCGCGGCGATCTATCAGGCTGCTCCCCCGTCGACAAGGCTCCAGCGCCCGAGCTGTGGGGTTCAGCCCTGCTTCACGCCATTGCGGTAGATGTAACTCGGCGACTTGAAGGTCACGAGTTCCTCGGCGGCGGTGGGGTGCATGGCGACGGCGCGGTCGAAATCCGACTTCCTGGCGCCCATGCCGATCGCGACTGCTGCCATCTGCACGATTTCGGCGGCACCGGCTCCGAGGACATGGAGCCCAAGCACCTTGCCGCCGTCGGCCTCGGTGATCAGCTTCATGATCATGCGTTCTGACCTGAGCGACAGCGTATTCGCCATTGGACGGAAGCGGGCGACATAGACATCTATGTTGCCATGGGTCGCGGCCGCCGCTTCGGTGAGCCCGATTGCCGAGACTTCCGGCTCGGCGAAGACGGCGGTGCCGATCTCGGAATGGTCGACGGCGATCGGATTGTTGTTGAACACGGTTTCGGCGAAAGCCTGGCCTTCGCGGATGGCCACCGGGGTCAAAGCCACGCGGTTGGTCACATCGCCCACGGCATAGATGTTGGGGACATTGGTGCGCGAGAAGGCATCGACTTCGACTTCGCCCCGCTCCCCGAGTGCAACCCCAGCCCTTTCCAGCCCGAGCCCTGCCGTATTCGGAACACGGCCGGTCGCAAACATCACGGCACCAAAGGGGGCATCGACACCATCGGAGAAGCTCGCGACGATATCATTATCGGCACGGCGCAACGCCTTGACCGTGGTCTGGTAGATGATCCGTATGCCGCGCCCGACCAGCGCCGCCTCGAGCCCCGCGCGCATATCCTCATCGAACCCGCGCAGAATGCGGTCACCGCGGTAGACGATGGTCGTCGACACCCCGAGTCCGGCAAAGATGGTGGCGAATTCGAGTGCAATGTAGCCGCCGCCCTCGATGAGGATGGAGTGCGGCAGAGCTTCGAGGTGGAAGGCCTCGTTCGAGCTGATCGCGAGTTCCTTGCCTGGGATATCCGGAACGAACGGATGTGCGCCGGTGGCGACAAGGATCGTCTTGGCGGTGAGCGTGCGGTCGGCCTTCACCAGCCGGATGGTTTCGGGGCCTTCGAGCACCGCGCGGTCGCGGATGATCTCTACGCCGGGCTTGGACAGGGCGGAGACATAGGCGGCCTCGAGCCGGGTGATTTCCTTGTCCTTGTTGGCAAGGAGGGTCTGCCAATCGAACTTCGCCTCCACCTGCCAACCGAAGCTGGGGGCCAGATCGAAAGTGTCGGCCATGCGGGCTGCATACACGAAGAGCTTCTTGGGCACGCAGCCGCGGATCACGCAGGTTCCGCCAACGCGGTATTCCTCGACGATGGCTACCCTTGCACCATAGGTCGCTGCAACGCGCGCGGCACGGACGCCGCCCGAGCCTGCGCCGATGACCAGCAGATCGTAATCATGAGACATTCTGGGGCCCTCAATAGAAAAAGGCCCCGCCAGGCGGGGCCTTGCGCCTGCAGTGCGCGCGATCAGGTATCGAAGCCGGCGGCCTTGAGTTCGGCTCGCACCTTGGCGAAGAACTCACTGTTCAGGTTGGCGCG
>CAYPYV010000032.1:21436-22934 GCA_964414845.1 uncultured Devosia sp.
TCGCGCTCAAAAATGCCGGACTCGTCGTTGAGTGTCACGAATGAGCGCGCCAGATCCAGCTGCTCCGGGGTGATCTCCTGGCTCGTCGCAGGCATAGCGACAAACGCCGACATCAGGATGGAGAGTGCCACGGCCAGAAGGGTCGTGAGGCGCGTCTTTTGCTTAAGCATCGGCGTTTTGCCCGTGATCATGGAAATTCGTGTCCCCTTGTGCCTCTACCCGAGCCCCGTTCAGGCGTCCAGCACCGTTACGCCCGCCGGGCCGGCCACATAAGCGCGCTGACACAGTCCGATGAACAACCCGTGCTCAACGACGCCCGGAACCCGGTTCAAAGCTTCGGCCAAGGCTTCTGGCTGAGGAATACGGCCAAAAAATGCATCGACAATGCCGTGTCCGCCATCGGTCACATAGGGCGTCCCGTCAGCGAGAAGACGGCGCTTCAGACCGCCTTCCCCACCGAACTGTTCCATCATGGCGGCGATGGCCCGCTCGGTGGCGCCGAAGCCGAAATGGTTGACCTCGATGGACAACGGGAACTTGCCGAGCATGGCAACGTGCTTGCTGTCATCGGCAATGACGACCATTCGGCGCGAGGCGGCAGCGACGATCTTCTCGCGCAGCAGGGCCCCGCCGGCACCCTTGATCAGCGCGAGGCCGGGGCCGATCTCGTCGGCGCCATCAATTGTCAGGTCGAGTTCGGGGCAATCCTCGAGCGTGGTGAGCCGAATTCCGAGGCCTTCTGCCTGCCGGGCCGTGGCTTCCGAGGTGGGAACGCAAATGACATCGAGCCCTTGGGCGACCCGCGCACCGACCAGCGCAACGAGGTGTCGGGCGGTGGAACCGGTACCCAGACCGATTCGCATGCCGGATTGCACTTCGCCGATTGCGGCTTCAGCGGCCTTCAGTTTCAGCTGGTCAGACATGGTTTCCCCCAATCACGCCCCGTTGACGGGCGCGCAAGCGCCTATCTCACGCGTTGGTGAATGGCAAATGTCGCTTCGTAGCAACACAATTGAAATCTGGGGTCGGGAAAATGGTCGAATCGCGCCTGAGGACTTTGCCGATGGTGCGCAACATGAGTATCAGAGGCAAGCGTTTGGCCCGGGACGGTCGCGGCCAAAAACGTCAAGAGGCAAATCGACACAGATGAGAAGATCAAGGATCGCCATCGCCGGGATCATGACGGCGTTGCTCACAATGTCTGTTGCTGGCCCAGCCAGCGCAGCCGTTTTCAATCTGGATACCAATCGCTGGGAGTATGGAACTTCTGCGCCCAAGGTGACGAAGGGCAAGCGCTATTCCCCGATCCAGAAGGAAATCGTCGCCTATGAGACGAAGTTCAAGCCGGGCACAATCGTCGTCGAGACGAGCGAGCGCCGCCTGTATCTCGTGCTCGAGGACGGCAAGGCGCTGAAGTACGGCATCGGCGTCGGCCGCGACGGATTCCGCTGGTCGGGCCAGCACAAGATCACCCGCATGGCCGAGTGGCCGGGCTGGA
>CAYPYV010000033.1:0-22371 GCA_964414845.1 uncultured Devosia sp.
GTCGACCCCCAGTTCGCCGAATTCATTGATGATGAGCGCGATGCGTTTTCCTTTGGCATGCGCCAGAAGGTGCCGCACCAGCGTTGTCTTGCCGGCACCGAGGAAGCCGGTGATCACGGTGACAGGAATCTTGCTCATCGTCGTCTCTCCTCGCCCTTAGGGCAGATGGCCCGGGCTCGAGGGTGCAACGTTCGGAGAGGATGGCGAGTGCACGGCCGCTGACCCATTACTGGCGGGAAGCCGCCTGGGCCTTCGGTTCTGCCTCCGCTGTCCGCACCCGCCGTGCGTCCCGTGAGCCTTGCGGGATGTCGCCATCCCGACCGCGTGCCGGCAGGTCTCCTGGCTTGCGGGTCAATGCCCGCCACCGCCTTCCCGGCCATGTGCGGCCAGTGGCAGTTGGTGGAGGGCTCGCCGCTCACAGTTGCGGGGGCAGCCACGGTCTAGGTCCCTGATGGGTACGCCGCACCGTGTTCCCTTTTGATCCCCTTGCCCGGACGGGCGCGGGGAACCGTCACAGTGCAGAGCGTTACCGCCGCCTATCCTCCGGGTCAATCAATCTTCCGATTGCGAGAAATCCGGGTAACCGATGCTGACGCTCACTATGCGTGTGTCCAGCTTCTCGAGCAGCGGGTCGGTGGAGTCGATTTCGACTTCGCCCGAAATGGTGCTCACGTCGAGATCTGCGGGGATATCCGCCTTGGGCTCGAATTGGACCGATACAATGCAGCCGCCCGGGGCTTCCGCCAGCTTGCCGCCTTCGAAATTGGCACCGCCGCCATAGTCCCACCAGAAGCCGCCCACCTTGAATGGGCCGCCATTCAGCGCTTCAACTTCCTTCACGGTCAGGCCCGGCTTCAGCCCGCCTGGCGCCGTATCCGTTTCGGCTAGGGTGAAATAGGCCAACCGTTCGAGCTTCTCCTCGTCCCACCAGCCGAATTCCATCTTCTTCTGGGGGTCGTTGGGGAACACAGTGGTCGCGAGCACAGTAGTGCCTTCCGGTCCCGGCACCTCGCCGGTCACGACATTCTCATTGCCGAAGGTCTCGATCAGCCGCTGTGCGGAACTGTCGGCGGCATATGGCCCATCGCAGGCGATCTCCGCCGCCATGGCTCCGCTCGAAAGCAGGGCTGAAAGCCCAAGGACCAGCACCCGACGCAGCATGATTCGTCTCCCTTCGATCACGTTGGAACGGAAGCCTAGCCGAAAGCGAATTTCTGCGTCAGTCCTTCCGGCCTCGGCTCGCCCCGACACCTTCCTCGCTGATTCGAGCGTCACAATGAGCTTTTCGCCACAAGTTGTCCTGCCGATCCTCATGCTGATCGGCTCCAACGTCTTCATGACCATCGCCTGGTACGGCCACCTGAAGTTTCCCACGGCGCCACTCTGGCTTGCGGTCATGGCGAGCTGGCTTATCGCGCTTGTCGAGTATTGGTTGGCAGTGCCTGCCAATCGTATCGGCTACGGCGCCTATACTGCCGCCGAGCTGAAGACCATCCAGGAGGTAATCAGCCTCGCGGTCTTTGCCGGCTTCTCGGTCTTCGTGCTGGGCGAAAAGCTCACCCTCAACCATGCGGTTGGCTTCGGCCTCATCCTCATCGGGGCCTTCTTCATCTTCCGCGGTCCCCTGCGCTGACCTTCTCGGTCGCGACCCACGGACACAGGCTTGCCCGAGTTACGATGTTACGTTATTACGTTTCGCAGTTTGGAGCCTGCCATGCCGCGTGCCGCAAATCGCCGATCGCCCGATAATGCGCCTCGCGCGGTCTCTCTCGCGCAGAGCGGCGTCGGGTTGCGTCTCGCCATTGCCTTGTTGCTCGTCCTGCTGGTCTGGGCGGCGCTCCTGCCGCTGGTGCTGAAGTGACCCGCCCGCTTCGTGCCCCGCTGGTCCTCAACGACCTGACCCTTGGCTATGACGGCCACCCGGCGGTCCATCATCTCGAGGGCCGCTTTCTTCCAGGCTCCCTTACCGCAGTGGTCGGTCCGAACGGCTCTGGCAAGTCGACGCTCCTGAAGGGCATCACTGGCGCGCTGAAGCCGCTCGGCGGCTCCATCGATCGCGGCGGCCTGGCTCCGCGTCAGATCGCCTATCTCCCGCAAAGCGCTGAGATCGATCGCAGTTTCCCCTCAACCGTTGCCGATCTCGTTGCGCTCGGGCACTGGTCCCGCCGTGGACTGTTCGGCGCCATCACTGGCCCGGATTACCGGGCGATGCGCGACGTGCTGACCGCCGTCGGCCTCACGGGCTTCGAGCATCGCACGTTGGATACGCTCTCCGGCGGCCAATTGCAGCGCGCTCTGTTTGCCCGCCTCATGCTGCAAGATGCCGATGTCATCCTTCTCGATGAGCCTTTCACTGCCATCGACGAGCGCACCGTGGCCGATCTGATCGCCCTCGTTCGCCGCTGGCATGGCGAGCACAGAACGGTCATCGCCGTCCTCCACGATACAGAAATGGTGCGCGCGCATTTCCCCGATACGCTGCTGATGGCACGCGAGCCTATCGCCTGGGGGCCGACCACCGACGCGCTCAAGGCCGAGAACCTGCTCGTGGCGCGCCGGATGACAGAGGCATGGGACGAACACGCCCCCTGGCACGAGCCCTCCGGGCAGGGGCACAATCATGGCCATGCGGGGCATTCGCATTGATGCTCTACGATGTCTTCCTGGCGCCCTTCGTCGACTATGCTTTCATGGCTCGCGCCCTTGCCGGGGCCATGGTGGTGGCATTGAGTGCCGGCCCGGTCGGGGTCTTTCTCATGCTCCGCCGCATGAGCCTTACCGGCGACGCCATGGCTCATGCCATCCTTCCGGGGGCCGGGGTCGGGTTTCTCATCGCCGGTCTCGAAATCCTGCCCATGACGCTCGGTGGCTTTGCCGCTGGCCTCATCGTCGCGCTGCTCGCGGGCCTCGTGTCGCGCGTTACCATCCAGCGTGAGGATACCTCGCTGGCCGCCTTCTATCTCATCTCCCTTGCATTGGGTGTGATGCTGGTCAGCCTCCGCGGCTCCAATGTCGATCTGATGCATGTGCTTTTCGGCACCGTTCTCGCCCTCAACAATGATGCGCTGGTGATGATCGGCTCTGTTGCCACCATCAGCCTCGTGGCCATGGCCCTCATCTGGCGTCCGCTCGTTGCCGAATGCCTGGATCCGAGCTTCCTGCGCTCTGTCTCCAGCGCCGGTCAGCCTGTCCATCTCATCTTCCTGGCCCTGGTCGTGCTCAACCTCGTCGGCGGCTTCGAGGCGCTCGGCACGCTCCTCGCTGTGGGCCTGATGATGCTGCCGGCGGCCGCCGCGCGCTTCTGGGTCCGCAGTCTCGAAGCGCTCGTCGCCGTAGCCATCTCGATCGGCATGGCATCGAGCTATTTCGGTCTTGTGCTCTCCTACCATTTCTCCCTGCCGTCCGGCCCGGCCATCATTCTCGTGGCTGGCGGCATCTACGCCTTTTCCCTGGTCCTTGGCCGGCGTGGCATCGTCCGTTCGCGGATTACCCCTGCCCGGCACCGCATTGCGTGAGTGTGAACATGCGCTTCAAATCCCTGCTTACCGCCGTCCTGCTGCTCGGCTCCAGCCCGGCCTTTGCCGCTCCCCTCAACGCTGTCGCCAGCTTCTCCATCCTTGGAGACATGGTCGCAAAAGTAGGCGGCGACCGTGTCACGGTGACCACGATCGTCGGGCCCGATTCCGATACCCATGTGTACGAGCCCAAGCCGTCCGATGCGGTAGCCCTCAAGGCTAGCCAGGTCTTCTTCGTCAACGGCCTCGGCTTCGAAGGCTGGCAGGATCGCCTGGTGGAAGCCACCGGCTTTACCGGCCCTATCGTTATTGCCACCGACGGCATCAAGACCCATGACATGTCTGAAGAGGCCGAGGACGGGCATGGCGAGGGCCATGAAGGGCATGATGAGGCAGGGCACGAAGGCCATGGTGAAGCGGGCCACGATGAAGCCGGCCACCACCACGATGGCCTTGATCCGCATGCCTGGCAGAGCCTCGCCAACGGCCTCATCTATGTTGCCAATATCAAGGCCGGCCTCTGCAAGGTCGATCCGGACGGCTGCCCCACCTATACCGCCAATGCCGAGGCATATTCCGCCGAGATCTCCAGTCTCGACGCATGGGTGAAGTCCGAGATTGCCAAAGTTCCAGTCGAGAATCGCAAGGTCATCACCAGCCATGATGCCTTTGGCTATTTCGCTGAGGAATATGGCGTCGCCTTCCTCGCGCCCGAGGGGGTCAGCACCGAGTCCGAGGCCTCGGCCGCCGATGTGGCAAGGCTGATCGAGCAGATCCGCTCGTCGCAGGCCAAGGCTCTGTTCATCGAAAACATGAGCGATCCGCGCCTGGTCGAGCAGATCGCCCGGGAGACCGGCGTCAAGGTGGGCGGCGCACTCTACTCCGATGCGCTCTCAGCGCCCGGCGAACCGGGCGCGGACTATCTCTCGATGTTCAGACACAATGTCGGCCTTCTCGTCCCCGCCATGCTGGGGGAGTAGGAGCACGCCATGGCTCATTCGCATCATGATCATCATCACGAGGCGCCGCGTGACCTGACGCGGAACCAGGATCTGGTGCTCAAGACCCTGAACGGCGCCGAGGCGCCGCTCTCGGCCTATGATATTCTTGATCGGCTGCGCGAAGATGGCCTCCGCGCGCCGTTGCAGGTCTACCGGGCGCTCGACAAGCTTATCGAGCAGGGCCTCGCCCACAGGCTTGAGTCCCTCAATGCCTTCGTGTGTTGTGCCGACAGCGCCTGCCATGCCGCCGACCGCTCCAGCGCCGCATTTGCGATCTGCTCGGGCTGCGGCCGTGTCGACGAGTTCACCGATCCAGCGGTGGTTGAGCACTTGTCCAACTGGTCCGGTGCCAATGGCTTCAAGCTCGAGCGGACGACCATCGAGTTGCGCGGCCGCTGCCGCGACTGCCAGGCCGGAGCGCTATCAGGAAAAGTTGCATGACTTTTCCAGTTCGCTAGAGCGGTCAAACGAGGACACAATTGCTGTCGAAGGGCCAGGCACTTCGCGAAGCCGCCTGCGGCCGCCTGGTCAGCCCACATTCACCTGTGCGCCACCGTCGACCAGTGCCGTCAATGCTTCGAGCTTGAGCGGCCGGGCGAAGAGATAGCCCTGGAACTCGCGGCAACCGAGCCGCGCCAGCACCGATGCCTCTTCGATGCGTTCGACACCCTCTGCGGTCACGGCCAGGTTCATCGCATAGGCATAGGTCATGGTGGCCTCTACCATCGCTCCGCCTATGGGGTTGGTATCGATGTCAGACACCAGCGACCGGTCGAGCTTCACCCGGTCGAACGCGAACTGCCGCAGATATCCGATCGAGGAATAGCCTGTGCCGAAGTCGTCGAGCGCGATCTTCGCGCCGAGGTCACGCAGGCTTTCGAGCACGCGACGCGCCCGGTCCGGCTGTGCGATCAGGAAGGTCTCGGTGATTTCGAGCTGCAGGCGTGCCGGCTCCATGCCGCCTTCGGCGAGTGCCGCGCGCACCGTGTCGGCGAAAGCCGGATTTCGCAACTGCACGGCCGAAACGTTCACCGACACCTTCAGGTCTTCAAAGGGCGCGATCTCTGCGATGGCCCGCTTCAGCGCGAACATGCCGAGGTCGTCAATCAGCCCCGAGCTTTCCGCCGCCGGGATGAAATTTGCCGGTCCGATCGGTCCGCCCGGACGGTTCGGCCAGCGCAGCAGCGCTTCCACACCCAGCACCTTGCGCGAGGCAAAGTCGACTATCGGCTGGTACTCGAGCCCGAACTCGTCGGCCTCCAGCCCGCGCCGGATATCAGCCTGCAGTTCGAGCCTCAGTCGGCGCTCGACCTCGATGGCGCTTTCATATTCGATCATCTGGTTGCCGCCGGTCTCGCGCGCCCGTGCGAGGGCAGTCTCGGCCATGCGGATCACCGTGGCGACATTGTCCCGTGTCGTCATCGCCTCGGCGAGCCCGATAGACAGCCCGGCCTTGATCTTGAGATCGCCCACCGCCAGCGGTTCGCCCGTCAGCGCCAGGAGCTTGATGGCGGAGGTTCGGATCAGGTCGAGCCCGGTTTCGCCCGGTCGCGCCAGCATGAACTCCGATGCTCCGCTCCGCGCCAGCGAAGCCTTTCCTGCCGTCAGCAGTTCGATCCGCGCCGCCAGCGCATCCAGCAACTGGTCGCCGGCTTCGCGGCCATAGGTGCCCACCACCTCGCTGAACGCATCGACCCCGATCTGCGCCACGGCGAGCCTGGTCTCGAACTTCCGCTTCGGCAGCATCTGCCGCAGGTTCTCCTCGAGCCCGAAGCGGGTGAAGAGGCCCGTTACCTCGTCATAGCGGGCGCTGTACCATTCCCGCTCGTCTGCCTCGGCGCGCGAGCGGAGGCTGGCATGGAACGCCACCAGCACAGCTGCCGTAAGGCTCGCAATCAGCACCATCACCACCGACGCGATGCTGGCCGTATGGCTATAGGCAGCATCCCCTGGGCGGCGCGGGGTCCAGCTGATCGTTGCAATCTCCGCACCTGCGGCATCGCGCAGCGCAGTGGAGATTTCCCCGCGCTGGGGATGCGCGTTGAGGCGCGGCAGCGGCAGCAGAAACCGCTTCGCTGTTTCATTGAGCATGCCATCATCGACATGGCGTGCCAGCCACAGGATGCGGCGATCCTCACGCGGTACGCTCGGTTGTCCGGTGTTTCCGTGGATGATCATCCCGGCAACCGCGACCACCGTGTCGCCATTGCTGGCAAGGCTCGCCACAGATGCGTCGTCACCGAGTTCGCCCCGGCCTTCCTCCAGCTTCTCAAGCAATTCCTTGCTGCCCGATACCACGTCGCCGAGCTTGCCATCTATCGGCCCGCGGCTGCTCTCGCCGAATACGATCTCGCCTGCCGCATCGGTGATCAGCGCGGTGTCGTAGGTGCCGCCAAGCCGCGCCGTTCCGCCCCAGGTCGCATCCTGCCAGGCGGGGTTGGGCGTCACATAGGTATTGATATAGGCCTCGGTCCAAGTGGCTTCATCGGCCACTGCTTCTTCGAGCCCATCGACGAGCGAGCCGATAGCGGCCTCGATCGCCGTGCGGCTGCGTTCTGCATCGATCTTGTTCATCTCGCTGCTCATCAATTGCAGCGCAAGAAAGAACAAGCCGCAGACCCCGAAGAACACCACGATCGTCGGCAGCACTACCCAGCCAAGGAATCCGATGGTCGGGTCACGCGGTCGCGTGCCGGCGCCAGCGGCGGCCGGGCCTTTGGTGAGCGCAGAGATGAGCTTGCGGGCGTCGGGCAAGATACGTGAAAACTCGAAGGGCGATCCCCCTACAGGTAACCCGCCGAACTTAACGCCCGGCTAAGCCGCTTCGTTCAACCGGCAGACTTCGCCCCGCGAGCCGCGTCCGGATTGCCTCGATGCTCGCCTTCGGCGTCGCCTGGAACAGCGCCTGCGTATAGGGATGCTCCGGGTTCGAGAATATCTTGTCCCGGCTCGCCTGCTCCACGGCCTCGCCCAGATACATCACCATCACCTCGTCGGCGATGTAGCGAACCACCGACAGATCGTGGCTGATGAAGATGTAGGTAAGTCCGAATTCGTCCTGCAGATCGGCAAGCAGATTGAGAATCTGCGCCTGTACCGAAAGGTCGAGCGCAGAGACCGGCTCGTCGAGCACGAGCAGTGCCGGACGCATGATGATCGCGCGTGCGATGGCGATGCGCTGCCGCTGTCCGCCCGAGAACATGTGCGGGTACCGGTCGAAATGCTGTGGCTCAAGGCCCACCTTCACCAGCATGTCGAGCGCCCGGGCACGTCGCTCGTCTACCGGCATATCGGTATTGAGCAGCAGCGGCTCCATCAGCACGTCGCCGATCTTTTGCCGCGGATTCAGCGACCCATAAGGGTTCTGGAACACCATCTGCACCTTGCGGCGCAGAGCTTTCGTCACCGGCGCCTTGCCGATATCGATTGGCTCGCCGTCGAGCAGCAGTTCTCCCGAACTCTGACGGTCGATCAGCGTCAGAATGCGCGCGAGCGTCGATTTGCCCGAGCCGCTTTCTCCCACGATCGCAAGCGTCCTGCCCGCTTCGAGCGAAAAGCTGATGCCCTTCACGGCGCGCACTACCCGTCCGGGGGACAGGAAGCCCCCGGCTACATTGTAGTCGCGCGTCAGCGCGCGCGCTTCGACCACCGCCACCATCAGTGCACCGCCGCGGTTTCGGGGTCGAACGCCGTGATCACCGGCAGGCGATCCCCGGTGGCATTCTCGGGCAATGCCGAAAGCAGCGCCCGCGTGTAGGGGCTCTTGGGCGCCTCGAACAGCTCGAGCACTCCGGCTTCTTCCATTTTCCGGCCCTTGTACTGCACCACCACGCGATCGGCGGTTTCCGCCACCACCCCGATATTGTGGGTGATCATAATGAGCCCCATGCCGGTATCGGCCTGCAGCTTCATCAGCAGGTCCAGGATCTGCTTCTGGATCGTCACGTCGAGCGCTGTCGTGGGCTCGTCGGCAATCAGCAGTTTCGGGCTGCAGGCGATCGCCATGGCGATCATCACGCGCTGGTTCTGCCCGCCCGACATCTGGTGCGGGAAGGAGTGCAGCCGGCTTTCCGGGTCCGCGATGCCCACTTGGGTCAGCAATTCGATCGCCCGCTTCCTCCGGGCCCTCCGGTCGAGGCCAAGATGGAACCGCAGCACCTCCTCGATCTGGAAACCGATGGTGAAGCAGGGGTTCAGGCTGGTCATCGGCTCCTGGAAGATCATCGCCATGTCCTTGCCGACGATGCGCCGCCTGTCGCGTGCACTGAGCCCGCGCAGGTCGGTGCCATCGAAGCGCATCACGTCGGCGCTGACATTGGCGGTGCGCGGCAACAGCCCCATCACCGAAAGCATGGCCACCGACTTGCCCGAGCCGCTCTCTCCCACGATCGCCAGCACTTCGCCAGGATCGACGCTGAGATCGATTCCCTTCACCGCCTGGAAAAGGCCGACAGAGGTATCGAAGGCAACCGTCAGGTTCTTGATTTCGAGCAGTGCCATGGCCTCAGCTCCGCTTGAGCTTGGGGTCTAGCGCATCGCGCAACCCGTCGCCGATGAGATTGATCGCAAGAACCGTGATGAGGATGGCGAGGCCCGGAATCGTGATCACCCACCAGGCACGCAGGATGAACTCGCGGGCATCGGCCAGCATGGTACCCCATTCCGGTGCTGGCGGCTGCGCCCCGAGACCGAGAAAACCAAGCGCGGCGGCATCAAGTATCGCACTCGAGAAGGACAGCGTGGCCTGCACGATCAGCGGCGCGACGCAGTTCGGCAATATCGTCACGAACATGAGCCGCAGGTGGCCCGCCCCAGCTACCTTCGCCGACGTGACATACTCCCGGCTATACTCGGCAATCACCGCGGCCCGTGTCAGTCGCGCGAAATGGGGCTGCAGCACCAGCGCAATGGCCAGCATGGCGTTGAACAGGCCTGGGCCCAGCACCGTCACCAGCACCAGCGCCAGCAACAGCGACGGAAACGCCAGGATGATGTCCATGATCCGCATGATCAGCGCATCCACCCAGCCGCGGAAATAGCCGGCGACAAGGCCGAGCACGATGCCGCCGACCAGCGAGATCGACACGACGACAGCGCCGATCAGCATGGAGTAGCGGGCCCCGTGCATCAGCCGTGAGAGGATGTCGCGCCCGATGGCATCGGTACCGAAGATGAAGCGGGGGTCGCCCCCCTCCTGCCACACGGGCGGCACAAGGAACGAGCCATTATAGATCCGGGCCGGGTCATGTGGAGCGATCCAGGGGGACAATGCCGCGACGAGCACCAGCAGGCACATGATCACGAGGCCGATTACCGCGCCCCGGTTCTGGGAGAAGTAGAACCAGGTTTCCCGAATGCCCGACATGCCGCCGGGCGAGCGGTGGGCGGTTTCTGCGACTGGCGCTGACATGGCGACGCGCTCCTATTGATGCCGGATGCGCGGGTTGATCACCGCATACAGCAGATCGACAATCAGGTTCACCGCCATGATGATCAGCGCGATCAGCAGCAGCCCGGATTGCACCACGAAATAGTCGCGCTTGTTCACGGCCTCGATCATCCATTTGCCGATACCCGGCCACGAGAAGATCGTCTCGGTGAGGATCGCGCCCGCCATAAGCAGGCCCACCTGCAGGCCGATCGTGGTGATCACGGGGATCATGGCATTGCGCAAGGCGTGGATCCCGATGATGCGACGCGGCTGCAGGCCCTTGGCCCGTGCCGTCCGCACATAATCTTCCCCAAGCACCTCCAGCATGGCCGAGCGGGTCTGCCGCGCGATCACAGCCAGCGGAATTGTCCCCAGCACGATCGTCGGCAGCACTAGGTAGTGGAGTGCCGACAGGAAGGCGCCCTTCTGTCCTGAGAGCAGGCTGTCGATCAGCATGAAACCCGTGACGCTGGGAAAGAAATAGTTCAGCGCGATCCGGCCCGAGACCGGTGTCCAGTGCAATATGCCGGAGAACAGGATGATCAGCAGCATGCCCCACCAGAAGATGGGCATGGAATAGCCGACCAGCGCCGTCCCCATCGTCGCCTGGTCAATCCATGTGCCGCGCTTGACCGCCGCCAGAATGCCTGCGGGAATGCCCAGTACCGTCGCAAGGATCATCGCGCAAAGCGCCAGTTCCACCGTTGCGGGGAAGCGGGAAAAGAACTCCTGCGCCACCGGGCGCTTGCTGGCGAAGGACACTCCGAAATCGCCGCGCAGCACATTGCCTAGGTAACTGAAGTACTGCTCCCATAGGGGGCGGTCAAAGCCGAGCCTTGCGAGAACTTCCGCGTGGCGCTCCGGACTCACGCCCCGCTCGCCGGCAAGCACCTGCACGGGGTCGCCCGGCAAGATGCGGATGAAGAAGAATGCGACAATGGTCACCCCGATGAATGTCGGAATGAGCAGGGCCAGTCGATAGAGGAAATAGCGCAGCATGTGTGCCTGTCTGTGGTCCCGCGCGGCAGTGCCGGCGACGCGCCTGGCTATGCCAAATCTTGGGTGCACAAGTCTTGGGTGCACAAGTCATGGGCCGCCAAATCATCGTCGGCGAACCGGAAGGGCTGCGGGGCGCCTCAACATGGCGCCCCGCAGCTATCTGTTACTCGGTGACGTCGGCGCCATCGAAGCGGTGGAACCCAAGCGGATCCTGCTTGAAGTTCACAACACGCTTGTTGTGCGCGATGTACTGGTTCGAGTGCGCCAGCAGCACCCACGGGGTCTGCTCGTGGAATATCTTCTGGGCCTCGTGGTAGATTTCCGTACGTTCCGCCTGATCGAATGTGGCCTTGGCCTTCTTGATCAGCGTGTCATAGGGTTCGTAGCACCACTGGGCGCGATTGTTCGTGCCCACCGCCGCGCAGCTGAGCAACACGCCGAGGAAGTTGTCCGGGTCGGCATTGTCGGCACCCCAGCCGATCATCACCGCGCCGTCGCGTTCCACCGATGCGGACTGCTCCAGGTATACCGGCCAGTCCATGCTGACGAGCTCGACCTTCACGCCGATCGCCGCCCAGTCCGCCTGCAGCAACTCGCCCATGCGCTTGCCATTGGGGTTGTACGGCCGTGCCACCGGCATCCACCACAGCTTCATCGACAGGTCGCTGACACCGGCTTCGGCCAGCAGCGCCTTGGCCGCCTCCGGATCGTAAGCCGGCACTTGATTTGCCGGGTCCGAGGCCCAGGACGAGGCAGGCAGCGGGTTGCGTGCCAGTACGGCCTGACCGGCATAGACGCCTTCCAGGATGGCCTCGCGGTTCACGGCCAGGTTGAGCGCCTGACGCACCTTCGGGTTGTCGAACGGCTTCTGCTGGGTGTTGAAGGCGATGAAACCGACATTCTCGCCCGGTGTTTCGGTCACAACGAGGTTGGGATCCTGGCGCAGCGCCGCCACATCACCCGGAATCGGATACGGGATTATGTCGCACTGGCCGGCCTTTAGGGCCTCCTGCGCGGCAGCCGGGTCCTTGGTGATCGCGAAGATCAGGTCGTTGATCGGCGAAGCGCCGCCGAAATGGTCCGGGTTGGCCTTGTAGCGGATGACCGTATCGGTCTGGTAGTCCACGAATTGGAACTTGCCCGTGCCGACGGGCAGCTGGTTGAACTGCGCCATGTTGCCGGATTTCTCGAGCTGCGCGGCATATTCGGCAGAACCGATCGACAGGAAGTCCATCGGGAAATTCACGAACACGGTCGAGTCGGCCTGGTTGAAGGTGAACTTCACCGTGTAGTCGTCGATCTTCTCGACGCTCTTCAGCGCGGCCTTGAAACCGGTCGAATCGAAATACTGGTAGGATGCGCCATCGACATAGGTCGCCCACGGGCTGGCCGGGTCAAACTGACGGTTGATCGACCACACGACGTCATCGGCGTTGAACTCGCGCGTCGGGGTGAAGTAGGCGGTCGTCTGCCACTTGACGCCCTTGCGCAGGTTGAAGGTGATTTCGGTGCCGTCTTCGGAGATGGTCCAGCTTTCGGCGAGGCTCGGCACGATCGTCGAGCCGCCGAGCTCGAAGTCCACGAGGCGGTTCATCACGGCGCGCGACGACGCGTCGAACGTCGTGCCCGCGGACCACAGGGCCGGATCAAACCCTTCCGGGGATCCCTCCGAGCAGTAGACGAGCTGCTTGGCGTAGGCACCGCCAGCCATCATTGCGACAAGCGCAGTGGCCGACAGCAGCGTGGTCATGAGTTTCATAGATGTGTCTCCCGACTGTAGTAGCGCACCATTTTCAAATCCGGCCACCCTCATGGCCGGCAGATGGAGCTTGAGGGCCAACAAAGCGCGTTTTGACTTCGCCTGCAATGGCCTTTGACCAATTGGTCAACCTATTGCCGTATGGCGGACCACCGCCGGCACGATGCGAGCTACATTGACCCAAGGCCACCGCTCGGGCCAGATGCGCACCATGACTCAGCAGCGAATTGCCAGCATCACCCTCGTCGTCCGCGACTATGACGAGGCCATCGCATTCTATCGTGATCGCCTCGGCTTCGCGCTCATCGCCGATACGCCGCTCGGCGCCGGCAAGCGCTGGGTGCTGGTCGGGCCGTCCGGCGGCGGCGCCCGTCTGCTCCTGGCCCAAGCCGATGGGCCCGAACAGGCTGCCCATATTGGCAACCAGACCGGCGGGCGGGTTGGCCTGTTTCTTGAAACCTCCGATTTCGCCGCTGATCATGCCCGCTACACTGCCGCGGGCGTCCGGTTTCTCGAATCGCCGCGCCATGAGCCCTATGGCTCCGTCGCCGTCTTTGAGGACCTCTACGGCAACAAGTGGGATCTCATCGAGCCGAAAGGCTGAGCATGCCGTTCCTTGCCGCACTCCCTTGCGGGCGTTAGGTTTATCGGCCTCCCAACCACCACAAATTCGGAGATCCTCATGACCAAGCGCCGCATCGGCCGCTCGGAGCTGTTCATCGAGCCGCTCGTCCTCGGCACCAATGTCATCGGCTGGACCGCCGACGAGCCGACATCCTTTGCCCTGCTCGATGCCTTTGTCGGCAATGGCTTCACCGCCATCGACACCGCCGATGTCTATTCGCGCTGGGTGCCGGGCAATGACAGCGAAAGCGAACGCATCATCGGGCGCTGGCTCAAGTCCCGCGGCAACCGCGACAAGGTGCATGTCTTCACCAAGGTCGGCTCCGATATGGGCCAGGGCCACAAGGACCTGAGCGCCAGATGGATCATCGAGGAAGTCGAGAACTCGCTGAAGCGCCTCCAGACGGACTATATCGATCTCTACCAGTCGCATTGGCCTGATCCGAATACGCCCGAGGAGGAAACCCTCGGCGCCTATGAGACGCTCATCAAGGCGGGCAAGGTGCGCGCTGTCGGCGCCTCCAACTACGACGAGAGACTGCTCGGCCACGCGCTCGATCTCGCAAAGACCAAGGGCCTGCCCCGCTACGATACCGTTCAGAACGAGTTCAATGTCCTCGTCCGCGACAAGTTCGAAGGCCCGGTGCAACGGCTCTGCGTCGACGAGCAGATCTCCGGCATCCACTACTACGCGCTCGCCGCGGGTTTCCTCACCGGCAAGTACCGCGGCGCTGCCGATGCCGCAAAGAGCCCGCGCGGTGGTGGCGTGGTCTCCAGATACCTCAACGACAAGGGCCTGAAGGTGCTGGCGGCGCTCGATCAGGTTGCCGCGCGCACCGGCGCCTCCCTCACCGAGATCGCCATTGCCTGGGTCGCGGCCCAGCCCGGCGTCGCTGCCCCCATCGCCTCTGCGACATCGCTCGCGCAGCTCGAAACGCTGGTCCGCGGCGCCCGTCTTGCACTGGCAGACGAAGACCTCGCGCTGCTCGACGCCTCGGGCCGCTGACAATCGCACATGCAAATGTCCCCGGTGCCGCCTCCACGCCGCGCCGGGGACATTTCCCCTCAATCCATCAAGAATCAATCAGTGGGCGCGACGATGCGCCCAGGCGAGGGTCGTTCCGAAAACCGCAAAAGCGGCGATCACGGCGGTCACGAAGAAGATGGCATCTGCTGGCATGGAGCGCTCCCGTTTGGTTCGCCCCATCGAACCGCATACAGGCCCCCATCCGCATTGATCTCGATCAAACTCACCGAAATCTGCGCGCATCTCCTGCCGAACGAGCGCCGCTCAGCCGGCCATGTAGCCGCCGTCGATCGGCAACACCGCCCCTGTGATGAAACCCGCGAGCGGTGAGCAAAGGAACAGGGCGGCCGGCGCGAGGTCGGCCGGCGTGCCCCACCGCCCCAACGGCGTCCGGCCCATCAGTTCGGCATTGCGCGTTGGGTTGGCGCGGGGCACCGCCGTCATCGCCGTCTCGATCCACCCAGGAGCAAGGGCATTCACCCTGATGCCGTCCACCGCATAGGCGACCGCAAGCGACTTCGTCAGCCCGGCCACCGCGTGTTTCGAGGCGGCATAGGCGGGAGCATGCGGCGCGCCGAAGAACGAAAACATCGAGCCGATATTGAGGATGGCGCCGCCCCTGAGCTTGCCGCGGAACGCCGTCGCCGTTCGCATGGAGCCGGTGAGGTTGATGTCCACCACCGTTTCGAAGCCCGTCGCGCTGAACTCCGCCGCCCTGAGGTTCACGCCCGCGCAATTGATGAGCGCGGCAATCTCGCCGATCTGCTCGGCATATTCATTGACCTGCTCGGTGTTCCGCACGTCGAGCTCGGTATATCGAAACCTCGGTTCCTCCTGGCTCGCCATTGCCACTTCCGCCTGCGTCGCGCCGGTCGCATGCACGAACGCCCCGGCATCGGCGAAGGCCTGTCCGATGCCACGGCCGATGCCGCCGGTCCCACCGGTGATCACCACGTGCCTGCCGGCAAAGAACTCGCTCGCCCAGTTGGTCATCTCTGCACCTACTCAGCGGATGAACTGGTCGACATAATCGGCGCCGAGGCCCACCTTCACATAATGCCTGCGGCACATGTCGATCTTGGTGAACACATCCTCGAAGCCGATCTGCTTGTTGTCCTTGTCGAGATAGACCATGCAGCCGGAGATATTGAAGAAGGTGATCATCTCCGGGCAATCCTCGGGCACGGTCAGGGTGTGGATCTCACCCGGCGGCTCGAAGACGTAGCTGCCGGTGTCGGCCACCCAGTCATGCTCGAGATAGTGCCACTTGCCCTTGATCACATAGCCATGCACCGGCTGGGGATGCAGGTGCCGGCTCAGGATGCCAGCGCGGCGGACGCGCAGCAGATTGCACCATTGGCCCTGCAGCGTGTTGAGGAACAGCGGCCGGAACCAGACGCCCTCGGCCTGCGGCACCCATACCCGCTCGTCCTCCGGCATGGCCTTTATGGCGATTTCCTTTGGCGACAGCGGGTGCGCCGAGCCGTTGAACGTCTCGTACATGGATAACTCCTCCTCCTGCCCACGCTAGTCGGCGCAGGGCTTCCGGGCCAGTGGACCAAGGTCTATCGGCCATGGTCCTGCCGCCCAGAGTTCCGGCCCCGCCTCCCCGCGGGGCCGTCAGTCCATACCCTCTGGCCTTACCAGTGGAACTCGTCGACATTCTGCCGCGCGCCGAGCAGGAACGCATCACCGATCAGCCGCAGCGGAGAGCCATCCATCTCGGACTTGCCCTTCTTCAGCAGCTTGGCGAAGCGCTCGTAGATCTGCTCATATTCTTCCGATGGGTTGGCCACGGTTTCGGTGCCGTTGACCTTCAGAACCGTGCCGCCCTTTTCGAGCCGAAGTTCCGTGCCCTTCCGCGTCTCGACGAACACCGTCCAGATCTCGCCCGACTCCTCGAGCCAGTTGAATCCGGCGCTCATGTCCGGCTGATGCTTCTCGCCCGACTTGAACTTGATCTCGACATCGATCGGCGTGCCGCGGTTGGCCGGGAAGTTGAGCGCCGCGGATTCGACGAAGACCGGGAACGGCATGATCTTGGTGAAGATCGACATGGCGTTGATGCCCGGGTCGCAGACGCCGAAGCCACCCGGCTCCCAGATCCATTCCTGGCCGGGGTGCCACTTGCGCACGCTCTCGCGCCAGTCGATCCGCACCTTCGCCACGCCCTCGTCCTTGAGGATCAGCTTGGCCGCATCGACGGCCGCGTTGTAGCGGCTGTGCCAGGTCTGGAACAGCACCCGCTCCTTCTTCTCGCCATAGGCGACAAGGTCCTCGAATTCGGTGATCGTGGGCGTTGGCGGCTTCTCGAGCAGGATATCCTTGCCCGCGTCAATTGCCTCGCGCACCAGCGCGTGCCGCACGCCCGGAGGTGTGCACAGCGCCACCAGCCCGACTTCCGGCATAGCCTTGTAGAGTTCTGCCGTGGTGCGGAACACCGGCACGTCACGATGGCCCACGCCGCGTGCAGAAACACAGGCGGCCAGCTCGAAATCCGGGCTCTTGTCGATCACCGGCAGGTGCTGGTCCTGGGCGATCTTGCCGATACCGACAACGGCGATTTTCTTCTTTGCCATGGCTGAAGTCCCCTTTGGTCGGGGCGCACTTAAAGGCTTTTGCCCCCCGATGGGAAGTTCCCGATTCCGAAAAATCCTCCGGTTATCTCAGCCGGGCGGGGTTTATCGGCCCAGGCCTCATCCAGGCGGTTGCCAAAGCTCGACCGGGTTCTCCTCGGGGTCATGGATGCGGGCGAAGCGTCCGGTCTCCGGAGTGTCCCATTCCGCGCGGGTTTCAACTGCGATCCCCGCATTCTTGAGCTGCGCGATCAGCGCATCGAGGTCGTCGACCCGCAGGTTCAGCATTACCTGCCGGTCTTCGGGAAAATAGTTGCTGTCGCGTTCGAAGGGCTGGAACACGGTCAGCCCGGCCTCCTGCATCCAGAACCCGCCAATCCCGAGATGTGTTTCGTACCAGGCTGCGAGTGCCTTGGTGTCCGTTGCCCGGAAGAATACGCCGCCGATTCCCGTCGCCTTCGCCATGGTTGACCCCTACCTTACGATGATCGCCCGCAGATCATTGACATTGGTGCCTGTCGGCCCGGTGACGAACAAGTCACCAATTCTCTGGAACGCGTGATAGGCATCATTGTCTGCCAGTGCTGCGCGCGGATCTATGCCATGCGCGCGCATCCGCCGCGCCGTTGTACCGTCGGCAAAGGCACCGGCATTGTCGCCCGCGCCGTCGATGCCATCCGTATCGGCGGCAAGCGCCGAAATTCCTTCGAGCCCGTCGATCGCAATGGCAAACGCGAGCAGGAACTCGCTGTTCCGCCCGCCCTTTCCCTTGCCGCGAACTGTCACCGAGGTCTCCCCGCCCGACAGCAACAGCGCGGGAGGCGCAAATGGGCGATGCCGCTGCCGCACTTCCCGCGCCAGCGCCGCATGCACCTTCGCTACTTCGCGTGCCTCGCCCTCCACCGCATCGGAGAGGATCGCCGCCGCGATTCCCTTCTCCCCGGCAACCTTTGCCGCAGCCTCGAGCGACAGGCTTGCCGATGCCACGATCGCAACCCTGTTCCCGGCAAAGATCGGATCGGTCGCTGCCGGAGCGGGGTTTCCGTGTTCGCCCAATAGCGTCGAAGCGGACGCCGGCAGCGCGATGCCATAGAGCCCGACGAGATTGCGCGCTTCGGCGCGATGGCTGCCGATCGGCAAGGTCGGGCCCGAAGCCACCAGCGCCGGATCGTCGCCCGGCACGTCCGACACCACCAGCGTCACCACTTGCGCCGGTGCGGCCGCTGCCGCAAGGCGTCCGCCCTTGATGGCGCTCAGCTCGTTGCGAATGAGATTCATCACCGAAATCGGCGCGCCAGATGCAAGCAGCGCTTCGTTGACCTTCACCTCGTCCTCGAAACTCAGCCCCGGGGCAGGGTAGGGCAAGAGTGCAGACCCTCCGCCCGAAATCAGCGCGATCACCAGGTCGTCGCGCCCGAGACCATGCACCTTTTCCAGCATGCGGCGCGCGGCGAGATAGCCGGACAGATCTGGCACGGGGTGCGCCGCCTCGACGATTTCGATCCGGGCGCAGTCCACGCCATAGCCATAGCGCGTGACCACCAGCGAGTCGTCGATCGGGTAGGGCCAGGCTGCCTCGAATGCCTTGGCCATCTGGGCGGAAGCCTTTCCGGCGCCGATAACCACCACTCGGCCCTTGGGCGCCCGTGGCAGATGCCGCGCGATGGCGCCGCGCATCGCCTCACCCGGGTCTGCGGCCGCCACGGCACTGCGAAACAGCATCTCGAGCAGTTCGCGTTCCATCTTCCCCTCCCGGCCGGCTTTGTCCCGTCCATGACATTCTGGCTATACGCCTGCCCGCGGTCGGGCAAGCCGAACTGCACCCCTCCACCTTACCCTTTCGATGAACGGGGCTTGAACGGATACCTCACGGCACATTCAAGCCACCCGGGCCATTTTCGCACCAACACTCGCGCATCTGCCGTCCCGGAGGACCAGACTTGGCCACAAGATTGCTGTTCTCTCTCGCCCTGCTTGCTGCCCTCTCTGCCGCCCTTCCGGTGCGCGCCATGGATGTTGTCGACTTGACGCCGCCCGGGTCCGACGACGACGGTACCCGCTCCTATCCGACCGAACCCGACCGGACCCCGAAGCTCCCGTCGGAGGAGAAGTCGACCGACAGCGGCAGCGCCGGCGAGGACTACGAACCGCCCACTCTCCAGACGCGGCATTTCGGTTTTCAGGTGCAACTGAGCTGCCGAATCTCGGGTGGCGGCGAACTCGAACTCGTCAATGAGTCCGGCGAGCCCTTGCCGCCTGGCACGCGCATCAAGTGGCAGTTCCGGCAGGACCGGGTCGCCGGCTTCTTCGCCATTACCGGACCGCTCGGCGCTGGCCGCCGCATCGTGGCGAACGGTATTCTCGGGGATCGGGCTCCCGGCGGCCAATGCACGGCCCGCGTGATCTGAGCGTTCCGTCACCACCGAGTCTTCGGCTTGCGACACTGACAAAAAGCTGACATCGAACACTGATAGCCGACCGGCTTCCGTGAGCGTCCCATCCGATGTCCGAACGTTTTGCCATCTACTATGCCCCGCCCGTAGACGCGCCTCTCTGGGCCAAGGCGGCCTCCTGGCTTGGGCGCGATCCCGCTGGTGGTGACATCACGCCAGATCTGCCCCCCGGCATCTCGCGAGAGGCGCTTGACGATCGCTCGGCGTCCGCACGTCGCTATGGCTTCCATGCCACCATCAAGGCGCCGTTCCGTCTCGGCTTCGGGCATGATCGCGACGAACTCGAGACCGCGCTGGCCGACTTCGCCAGTTCCATGGCCCCCGTTGCTATCGGTCCCCTGAAACTTGCGCCCATCGATGGTTTTCTGGCGCTCGTGCCTGAAGCGCAGTCCGAGGCGCTCATCCATTTTGCTGCCCGCGTCGTCTCCGATTTCGACACCTTCCGCGCGCCTGCCACACCGGAGGAGCGCGCCCGCCGCACGGCCTCCGGCACGCTCACGCCGCGCCAGCTCGAACTCATGGAGCGGCTCGGCTATCCCTATGTCTACGAGCAGTTCCAGCTCCACATGACCTTGAGCGACCGGCTCGCCGAACCAGAGCGCAGCGGCTGGCTTGCTGCCGCCGCGGCGCATTTCGGCCCCTTGGCGAGTGCGGACACCACGTTGGACCGTCTCGTTCTGTTTCACGAAGCCGAGCCGGGCGCGCCCTTCACGCGCCTTGCCGACTATCCATTGACCGGCGTGGAGACCGCCTGATGACTGAATTTGCCCTCACCAATGCCCGCATCGTGCTGGCCGACGAGATCGTCACCGGATCAGTGCTCGTGCGCGACGGTCTGATCGCCGCCATCGACCTGGGCACGAGCCAGACCGGCGAGGATATGGAGGGCGATTTTCTCCTCCCAGGTCTCGTGGAACTGCATACCGATCACTTCGAAAACCATTTCCGCCCCCGCCCCGGCGTCACCTGGCATGCGCTGGCCGCGCTCCAGGCCCATGACGCTCAGGTCGCGGGCGCTGGCATCACCACTGTCTACGACGCCATTCGGATCGGCTCCGATCCGGAAACCGGCGACATCACCCACGATGTCACCGCCATGGTCGATGCCGTCGAGCAGGCCGTGGCCGAAGGCCGGCTCCGCGCTGACCACCGCATCCACCTCCGCTGTGAGCTGGCGACCCCGGATGTCGCCGAGCATTTCGCCGCACATGTCGATCGCGACATCGTCGGGCTCGCTTCGGTGATGGATCACACGCCGGGCGCGCGCCAGTACACCACGCTCGAGCACTACATCGCCTATTACCAGAAGAAGATGCGGTTCAACGACGAGCAGATGGCACGCTTCATTCGCGATCGCCAGGCCGATCGTGATCGCTGGGCAGACGACAATCGCACCAGGATTCTGACTCGCGGCCGGGAAGCAGGCCTCGCCTTCGCCAGCCATGACGACGCCACTATCGAGCATGTCGAGGAATCCGTTCGCGATGGCCTCGCCATCGCCGAGTTCCCTACCACCATGGCCGCAGCCAAGGCCTCCCATGCCGCCGGCCTCGCCGTGCTCATGGGCGCGCCCAATGTCGTTCGCGGCCGCTCGCACAATGGCAATATCTCCGCCACCGAACTTGCCGAAGCCGGCGTGCTCGATGTGCTGAGCTCTGACTATGTGCCCTTCTCCCTGCTGCAGGCGGCCTTCGTTCTGCCCGATCGCTCCGAAACCATCACGCTGCCCGACACTGTGCGCATGGTCTCTACCCGCCCCGCCAAGGCAGCCGGCCTTGATGACCGCGGCGAGATCGCACTCGGCAAGCGGGCTGATCTGGTCCGCGTTGAAAAGCTCGGCGAGGTGCCGGTAGTGCGCGGCGTGTGGCGCCAGGGTCGTCGGGTCAGCTGATGTCGGGTCGGCTCGTCCTCGTCGTCGGGCCTTCGGGTGCCGGCAAGGATACTCTGATCGCGCGGGCGAAGGCCGCCCTTGCCGGCGATCCTGCCTTTGTCTTTCCGCGCCGCATCGTGACCCGGCCCGCCATGGCCGAGCTCGAGGACCATGACACGCTTTCGGAGGCGGAGTTCGCCACGCAGCGCGCTGCCGGCGACTTCGCGCTCGATTGGCAGGCGCATGGCCTCTCCTATGGCCTGCCGGCGAGCCTGATTGACGATCTCGCCGCCGGGCGCACCGTCGTCGTCAACACCTCGCGCAATGTCATCGGGCTCGCACGCCAGCGGTTCCCCGAATGCGTGGTGGCGCTCGTCACAGCCCGTCCCGAGATTCGCGCCGAGCGTCTGTCCCACCGTGGCCGCGAAACCGCCGCGGAAGTGTCCGCGCGTCTCGCGAGGGAGGGTGCACCCCTGCCACCCGATATCCGGGCGGAAATCATCGACAATTCCGGCAGCCTCGAGCAGGGCGTCGCCCGCTTCCTTGCCGTCCTGGGCGCTACCGTTGCGGCGTGACCTGCGCCCTGCGGTCAAGCTGAACCTTTCCGCCGCTGCCGCGTTTCTGGGGTCCCAACCCTCGAACCGGCAGCGTCAATGTCCCGAAACGCACTCTATCTCGTCATCGCCATGCTCGCCGTCGTCGTCGCGGCGGGCGGCGCATACATGATTTACCAGCAGAACCAGCAGCCCGGCCTGGAGATCAAGGTCGATGGCAACGGTATCAAGGTGAACGGCAATGGCTGAGGATACCCGCATCGCGCAGATCGCGTCGGCGCTGCGCCAGTCGCTGGTCACACAGGGCGCAGAGCGCGTCGCCGATCTCGATCTCGACCTCGTGGCGTCGGACATCGCCGGCGCCGTCGCGGGCCACCCACGGCTGACGCCGCTCGATCCCGAGGGCGACGGCCTCACGCCGAAGGAGCTGAACTCGGCCAACGACGTGTAAGGTGCTTAGGTTGCCGGCGCCCGTCCTGGTCCTTCGGCAGGCTCAGGATGAGGACCCTGGCTCGCCTGGTCTGTGATGCTCTCGCGTTCAGTCGGTCGCCAGGCACCGCAT
>CAYPYV010000034.1:0-22252 GCA_964414845.1 uncultured Devosia sp.
CGCACCAGCGCGTTCTTGGGCTCCGTGAGGATCTGGATTAGCGCCGGCTCATCGAGGTCTTCCAGCGTGGCGAGAACAGGCAGGCGACCGATGAACTCGGGGATCAGGCCGAACTTCACCAGGTCCTCCGGCTGCACGTCGCGCAGCAAGTCGCCCACACGACGGTCACGGGGGTCCTTGACGACCGCCGAGAAGCCGATGCCCGAGCCTTCACCACGCGCGGCGATGATCTTCTCCAGGCCAGCAAACGCACCGCCGCAGATGAACAGGATGTTCGTCGTATCCACCTGCAGGAATTCCTGCTGCGGATGCTTGCGGCCTCCCTGCGGCGGTACCGAAGCTACGGTACCTTCCATGATCTTCAGCAGGGCCTGCTGCACGCCTTCGCCCGACACGTCGCGGGTAATCGAGGGATTGTCCGACTTGCGGGAAATCTTGTCGACTTCGTCGATGTAGACAATGCCGCGCTGGGCCTTCTCGACATTGTAGTCGGCGGCCTGGAGCAGCTTGAGGATGATGTTCTCTACGTCCTCGCCGACATAGCCGGCTTCGGTAAGCGTCGTCGCATCGGCCATGGTGAACGGTACATCGAGGATACGCGCCAGCGTCTGCGCCAGCAGCGTCTTACCGGTACCGGTGGGCCCGATCAGCAGGATGTTGGACTTCGAAAGCTCGATGTCCTGGTTCTTCGTGGCATGGTGCAGCCGCTTGTAATGGTTGTGCACCGCGACGCTCAGCACGCGCTTGGCGCGGAACTGGCCGATGACATAATCATCGAGCACCTTGCAGATTTCCGCCGGCGTCGGCACGCCATCGGACGACTTCACCATCGAGGTCTTGTTTTCCTCGCGGATGATGTCCATGCACAGCTCGACGCATTCGTCGCAGATGAACACGGTCGGCCCGGCGATGAGCTTGCGCACCTCGTGCTGCGATTTCCCGCAGAACGAGCAGTACAGCGTGTTCTTGGAAGATTCGCCGCTGGTCGTGTCTTTGGACATCCTGTCACTCCCGGGAGAGAGCCTCCCAAACCCGCGCTATCGGAAGGCTAGCGTAGGGAACCTAAACAAAATGTAAGCCGGGCCAACCTTATCGGCCAGCCCGGACCCACACAATCACACAACTGTCACACGGTGATGCGCGTTGCGATTCACCTTAACGGCCGAAAATCTCACGCGGACTCCGGCACGACGCGCTTTTCGAAGATCGAGTCGATCAGACCGAATTCCTTCGCCTCTTCGGGGCTGAGGAAACGATCGCGCTCGAGCGCGTTGTGGATCGATTCGTAAGTCTGCCCAGTGTGCTTGACGTAGATTTCGTTCAGGCGCCGCTTCAGCTTTTCGGTGAACTGCGCATGGATCATAATGTCCGTTGCCTGACCCTGGTAACCGCCGGACGGCTGGTGGACCATGATCGAAGCATTGGGTAGCGAGCCACGCATGCCGGCCTCACCGGCCGCGAGCAGCAGCGACCCCATCGAAGCTGCCTGCCCCGTCACGAGCGTCGCCACCGGTGGACGGATGAACTGCATCGTGTCGTAGATCGACAGGCCGGACGTGACCACGCCGCCCGGCGAGTTGATGTACATGCTGATTTCCTTCTTCGGATTCTCCGATTCGAGGAACAGCAGCTGGGCGACGATCAGCGAGGCCATGCCGTCTTCGACCGGCCCGGTCACGAAGATGATGCGCTCCTTCAAGAGGCGCGAATAGATGTCGAACGCGCGCTCACCACGGTTGGTCTGCTCGACCACGGTGGGAACGAGATAATTGTAGAAGGTATCGACCGGATCTCTCATTGGGAGATGTGCCCCTTGCGAAGTTTTCGAATCAGCCTCTTGCCAACGGCCGATTTGGCGTGCGCAGCGTTAAAAACGCGGTAAAGCGACACATAGGCGGGACTGTGGCACGCGGCAATACGCCGAGAATGTCGCAATCCTAAGCATTTTCGGAAAGCTGACCGGATGGAGAGGGCTTGGTCCGGGCGCTACTCGCTGCCCTCGCCAGCGGCGAACACCACTGCAACGCCCTTCTTCCGGAAGTAGCTCTGCATCAGCTTCCGCCCGGAGCGGTTGTTCTGCGCGAGCTTCGAGGGCTCGAACACCGCCTCCTTCAGCCCCTCGCGCTTCAATGCGGCCTTGAGCGCCAGAATACGCTCGTCGAGTTCCTTGTTGTCCGCCTTGAGCGAGTCGTAGATCGCCTCGATCGCCTCGGCACTGGTGAGATCGGCCATCTGGGCCTCCTTGCTGTCGAACTGACACCGACCTAGCGAACCCGCACGAAGATGCAAGCCCATTGCGATGCCTGGCGCGGCAGCTATCCGCCTCCGGGGCCTTTTCCATGCCGCCTTGGAGTGCTTAGCTCGACACACTCATCAGGGCTCAATTCAGTGACCGACGAACTCGCTTTCTCCATTTCCGGCCATACGGCCAGTGCTCGCCCCCGCAACGAGGCCTTCTATCGCGACCCCTACGCCTTCTATTCTGCGCTCCATGCGGGTCCGCGCACCTTTCTTTGGGAAGACTATGGCCATTGGTGCTTTTCCGGCTTCGACGATGTGAACGGACTCCTGAGGGACAAACGCTTCGGCCGGCAGATCCTCCACATCATGGATCGCGAGAGCCTGGGCTTGCCGCCCCCCAAGCCACATACCGCCGCTTTCGACCGCACCGAGAAATACACGTTGCTCAATCTTGAGCCACCGAGCCACACACGCCTGCGCAAGCTCGTCAATCGCGCCTTTGTCTCCCGCAATGTCGAGCAGCTTCGACCGCGCATCGAGCAGTTTGCGAACGAACTCATCGACGGCTTCATCGGGGATGGTGGGACCGAACTGCTGCGCGGCTTTGCCGTTCCCATTCCGGCGGTCGTCATCGCCGAAATGCTGGGAATGCCGGCGTCTGACGCAATGCAACTTGTCGAATGGTCGAACCGGATGGTGGCCATGTACATGCATGGCGTCACCTACGAGACAGAACTCGATGCCAATCGCGCCAGTGAGGAATTCATCGCCTATGTCGAGGACATGATCGCTGACCGGCGCCGCGTGCCACGCGAAGACCTCCTGACGCACATGCTCACCTCGGAAGTGGATGGCGAAAAGCTCACTGACGACGAGGTGATCTCGACAACCATCCTGCTGCTCAATGCCGGACACGAGGCTACAGTCCACACCACCGGGAATGGCGTAAAGGCGATCCTCGAAAGCGGGCTCGATCAGGGCAAGCTGTTTGCTACGGAGGAGCAGACGGCCGCGACAGTGGAGGAATGCATGCGCTTCGATGCGCCGCTGCACATGTTCACGCGCTACGCCCTTCAGGATGTCACGCTTCCGGATGGCAAGTCTTTCAAGCAGGGCGAGATTATTGGCCTCATGCTTGGGGCCGCCAACCGCGATCCCGCCAAATTCGCAAATGCCGGCGCTTTCGATCCCTACCGCACAGACGGCCAGAACGTGAGCTTCGGCGCCGGAATCCACTTCTGCATCGGCGCACCACTTGCCCGCCTCGAAATGCAGGTTGCCATGCGAACCCTCTTCCAGCGGCTGCCCAAGCTTCGGCTGGCCAACACCCCCCAATACAAGAATATCTACCACTTCCACGGGCTAGAGCAGCTCAACGTCGAGTGGTAGGGGCGAGACAAGCGCCTTCTGCTGGAGCGCTTTCAGGAAAAGTTGCATGACTTTTCCAGTTCGAAAACGCGACGAAACAGAAACTCAGATCATTTCACGTTTCGATTGAAACGTGAAATGATCTACGCGTCGGTGAAACGGGTCGGCGCAAAGGGCTTTGCGTCGACGAATGTCGGCTCGCCCGTCATCATCTCGGCGAGCAACCGGCCCGTTGCCGGCCCGAGCGTCATGCCGTGATGCGCATGGCCGAAGGCGAACCAGAGCGACTTGTGTCGAGGGGCCTGCCCGATGATCGGCTTCATGTCCACCGTGCAGGGCCGGGCGCCGCGCCAGGGTTCAGACTCGACCCGCGCGCCAAGCTTGGGAAACATCTCGCGCGCCGAAACTTCTGCCCGCTCAAGCTGGATGGGCGTAGAGGCCGCGTCGCGCGGCGCAAACTCGGCGCCCGTTGTCAGCCGAATACCGCGATCCATCGGACAAAGCATGTAGCCGCGGTCGGTATCATGGACCCAGGAGGTCAGCTTCGGCGCGGCTGGCTGCGCATAGTGCATGTGGTAGCCGCGTTTGACTCCCAGCACATATCGGTAACCGAGTCTTGACGTGAGATCGGCAGCCCAGGGGCCAAGCGCGACAACCACTTCAGCACCATCGACCTTGCCCTCGGCAGTATCGACACTCCAGCCCTGCCCCTTCTGCGCGAGCGTCTGTGCGTCGCCATGGACGAATCTGCCGCCGAGCCGTTCGAGCAGGCCCTTGTAGGCAACCACCAGCGCACCGGGGTCCGTGATGCTCCAGGGCCCGGTCCAGTGCAGCACACCAGCGAAGCGGTCGCTGACTCCAGGCTCGCGCCGCTGCAAGTCCGCACCGGTCAACTGCTCGTGCGCGACGCCCCACTCCGCGCGCACCTGCTCCGCTTCGCGGAAAGCCTCGTCGCGGCTTTCCGCCGACCTGAACAGGCGATACCAACCGTTCTTGCCGATCAGGGCCTGGGCTTCGGCAGCCTCGACGAGCTTGGCGTGCTCTTCTACAGCCCGCAAGATGAACGGGGCATAGCCCTGCACGATCGGACGGTACCGATCCGGCGCTGAGTTCCACCAGTAGCGATACAGGAAACCGGCGATCCCTGGTAGCGCCGTAGGATGGTAGTGCATCTCTGTGCGGTTGTTCCGCGCATAGCGCAGTAGCTTCCCCAAATCGCGAGGGAAAGTATAGGGCAGCACGCCCTCGATCTGGATCAGGCCGGCATTGCCATAGCTGGTCTCCTCGCCCGGTCCGCGGCGGTCTACCAGCAGCACCGACTTGCCACGCTGCGCCAGATGCACCGCCACGCTGGTGCCGACAATTCCGGCCCCCAACACAATAACATCCGCCTGCATCACCGATTCCCGTCACTTGCTGCCAGACACACTGCACGTGACACATCGGCCGTGCCCATCGCAATCAGCATGAGGGCACAAACAAACGGGCCCGTCGCGGTCGCGCGGACTCGCGCAACGACCCGACTTGTCTGTAGAAGAGCCTGAAGCCAACCACGCTGCCGGCCGTATGCGCCCTTTGGCGACTGGACCTTGCTGACGAAAGTCACCACATCAGGCCGACAGAACGGAACCGAGAATGCCGAAATCGAAAGCACCGCGTACGAAGGCCAGGACATCGGCCATTTCCGATGCAGCTTTGTCGGCTCCTTATCGCGCGCTGCCCTCGGCGGAGTCGATCATCGAGGCGATGCGGCTGTTTCCGGATCTTGATGGCAAGCGCGACCTTGCCCGGCACTTCGGTATCAAGGGAGATCAGCGCGGGCCCTTCAAGGCGCTCTTGAAGCAGATGGAGGGCGAGGGCCACCTGACGCGCTCCCGCAAGCATATTCACCGGACGGCAACACTGCCTTCGGTTACCGTGCTCGACATTCCGGGCGACGCCGATCCGGACAATCTCCATGCCTATCCAGCGCAGTGGCGGCTTGAGGATGGCGAGAAACCGCGCGTCGCTGTCGTAGCCACTGGTCGGGTCGCCCCCGCGCCGGGCGATCGCATCCTGGCGCGGATCGATGCCGGCGAGAGCCTGATCCCGGTCTATGTCGGCAAGCCGATGAAGATTCTCGACAAACCGCGCCGCGGCCAGATCGGCATCGTGCGGCTCGACGAGGACGGCGCGCGGCTGGTTCCCGTCGATCGCAAGGCCAAGGAAATGCGTATCGAGCGTGGCGATCTCGGTGACGCTCGGGATGGCGATCTGGTGGAAGTCGAGGTGAAACTCACCGGTCGGCTGATGATCCCGCGCGCTCGTGTCACAACTGTCATCGGCAACCCGAAATCAGAGGGTGCCGTGTCGATGATCGCCATCCACAATCTGGATATTCCCTACAGGTTTCCGGCGGCTGTCGCCGCGGAAGCCGAGCAGGCCGTGGAGGCAAGCCTCAAGGGCCGTGAGGATTGGCGTCACATTCCGCTCATCACCATCGACCCGGCAGATGCCAAGGACCATGATGACGCGGTCTTCGCGGAACCGGATCCTGATACGGCCAACCCGGACGGCCATATCGTTTACGTCGCTATCGCCGACGTTGCTGCTTATGTCCGGCCAGGTACCGCGCTCGATCGAGAGGCCTTTGTCCGGGGCAACTCGGTCTACTTCCCCGACCGGGTCGTGCCGATGCTGCCCGAGCGCATCTCCAACGATCTGTGTTCGTTGCGCGAAGGCGAGAACCGCCCCTCGCTCGCGGTGCGGATGGTGTTCGACGCCAACGGGCACAAGCAGAGTCATAGCTTCCATCGGGTCCTGTTTCGCTCTGCTGCCAAGTTGAGCTATCAGCAGGCGCAGGCAGCAATCGACGGCAAGCCGGATGACAAGACGGGGCCCATCCTCGAGACGATCCTCCGCCCGCTCTGGGCCGCCTATGCTGCGATGGGCCGGGCGCGCGACCGTCGCGGCCCGCTCGACCTCGACCTGCCGGAACGCAAGATCATCCTGGATCGCGCAGGCATGGTCACCGATGTGCGCGTACCGGAGCGACTCGATGCGCATCGCCTGATCGAGGAAATGATGATCGCGGCCAATGTTGCCGCAGCGGAGACGCTTGAAAAGCACCGCAGTCCCCTGCTCTACCGCGTGCACGACGCTCCGAGCCAGGAGAAGCTTGTGGCGCTGCGCGACTTCCTCTCGTCCTTGTCGCTACCCGCTCCGAAGCAGGATGCAGTCCGTCCAGTTGACTTCAACCGCATTCTCGACAAGGCACGGTCCGACGGCAAGATCCAGCAGGTGTCGGAAATCGTGCTCAGGACACAGGCTCAGGCCGAGTACTCGGCCGACAATTACGGGCATTTCGGGCTCAACCTCGATCGCTATGCGCATTTTACCTCGCCGATCCGCCGGTATTCCGACTTGATCGTGCACCGCGCCCTGATCGGCGCGCTCCGCTTGGGCGATGACGGGCTCACCGACGCGGAGATCGCACGACTGCCTGCCATTGCTGAGCACATCTCCACGACCGAGCGCCGCGCCATGCTTGCGGAGCGTGAGACCGTCGATCGCTTGCTCGCGCAGTTCCTGGCCGACCGTATCGGTGCCCAGTTCGACGGCCGAATCTCGGGCGTCACACGCTCGGGGCTGTTCATCCGCCTGAGGGAGACCGGGGCAGATGGCTTCGTCCCGGCGAGTTCTATCGGTGACGATTACTTCCGCTTCGTCGAAGAAGCGCAGGCCATGATTGGGGATCGCTCCGGCGAGACCTTCCGTATCGGCGACGATGTACGCGTCCGCCTGCTGGAGGTCGCCCCGATCGCTGGCGCGCTGCGCTTCGAGCTATTGAGTGAAGGCACCCGCGGCGATCGGTCATCTGCCAAAGCCCGTCCGCAGGTGCGACGGAAAACTTGGAACAATCCGGCCGCCTATCGAAAACTGGCGAGAAAGAAGACCTGAAATGGCGGTTGAAGTACGCTCCCAACGCGAAGTTCGTCCGGTTATGCGCGCAGTTGGCCGCGGCGCTGCGTGCCGCTGCCCGCGGTGTGGCGAGGGCAAGCTCTATCGCGGCTATCTCAAGGTTGCCGACACCTGCAACCACTGCGGTCTTGCGCTGTCGGAGGCGCGTGCCGACGACTTTCCGCCCTATATCGCTATCTTCATCGTCGGCCACGTCCTTGTCGGCTACATGCTGCACGCTGAGATGAGCGGGCCTGTCGACCCGATGTTCTACGTCTGGACGATGATCCCGCTATCGGTGATCCTGCCGCTCATCCTCCTCCCGTCGATCAAGGGCGCGGTCGTCGGGCTGCAATGGGCCATGGGCATGCATGGTTTCGCGGGACCGGAAGCCGACCCCGCTCACGCTGACTGAACAACGACGCGCTACCTTGACATCGCGCGCCAAATCCGTAGTTTGCGCGCAAATTTAAACGGCCCCCCGGCCGGTTGACCATCCGCCTCGCCGCGCTGGCGCGGCAAGCCGTTGCAAGGAACTGACCATGGCCAAGGCCGTAACGCTCAAAATCAAGCTCGTCTCGACCGCCGACACGGGCTTCTACTACGTGACCAAGAAGAACTCCCGCACCCAGACCGAGAAGCTGAGCTTCAAGAAGTACGATCCGGTCGTGCGCAAGCATGTCGAGTTCAAGGAAGCCAAGATCAAATAATTCAGCTAACTCGCTGATTTGATGAGACCCCGCGCTAGCCCGCGGGGTTTTGTTTTTCTGGCTTCGAGCATCCTGCAACCGCCTGTCACGGGCCCAAAAAGCAGAACGCCCGCACCGTGAGGTGCGGGCGCAAAAGCGGCTGGTCCGCAGCGGCATTTCGAAGAGGCCACTCTTGGTCCACTGCGAACCAGCCCCCTACGGACTCAGGAGTTGCGGCGGACCTGAGAAAAACCGTAGGGTTGTCTGCCCTGCCTCGCGGCCGGACGTATGCAATGCGTGCAACTTATCCTAATCTGCGCGGATCACAAGATCGCTATCACAAGATAACTAACTGGTAACCTTACCATTCGCGATGGAGACGTGGCCCCGGGTCAGGCCGCATCGAACACGACGCGGTTTCTGCCGCCATGCTTGGCGCGATAAAGCGCAACGTCGGCGCGTTTGAGAAGTTGATCCGGCCCGTCGCCATCCACTTCGTTGCGCGCCAGACCTACGGAAACCGTGAGCTGCAGCGGCGATTTGCCGGATACATCGAACCTGCGCTCGGCGATTGCGTTTCGGACGCGCTCGGCGACGTTTTCGGCCTGCCGCAGGTCGGTATCCGGCATCAGCACCACAAACTCCTCACCGCCGAATCGGCAAGCGAGATCAACGCCTCGGATGTTCCGACGCAGTCGATCGGCAAACTCGCGCAATACCGCGTCACCCGCATCGTGGCCGTGGGTATCGTTCACTGACTTGAAGAAATCGAGGTCAATGAGCATCAGCGACAGGTCGCGCTGCTGCTGCTGCGCCTTCTGAAGCATCAGCGTCAGGTGCCGATCGAAATACCGCCGATTATAGAGACCGGTCAGGTCGTCGGTCACCGCCAGCGCCAGGGTGTTGTTCACGCTCTGGCGCAGGGCGGCGGCGTAGCGGAACCGACGGATCTGCGTGCGGACGCGGGCCAGCAGTTCGTTCCGCTCGAGCGGGCGGATGACGAAGTCATTCACGCCCAGTTCCAGCCCGCGAACGATACGCGCCCTGTCATTCTCCTCGGCCATCAGCAGGATGGGCAGGGAACGAGTGGCCTCCGCGGTCCGCATCTGCGATGCAACCCGCAAGGGATCGAACTCACCGAGCGACATGCTGACAATGGCCAGTTCGTAATCGCCGGCGCTGACCGCCAGCGCCGCCTCCGATGGCTCCGTCAATACGTCGACCTGATGCTGCGGCGTCAGGTAGGCCCTGACGCGATCGGCCTGCCGGATATCGATGTCCACCACAAGGATGCGCCCATTGGTCGCGCCGATGGATGCCATGGCGCGCATCGCGTCTTCCATGGCGATTTCCTGCCCGGTGCGGGCTCGGGCGCGAAGTTCGTCCGTCAACCCCTTCAGCCGCACAAGGCTCTTCACCCGCGACATCAGTTGCACATCGTCGACCGGCTTTGTCAGGAAGTCGTCGGCTCCGCACTCCAGCCCGCGCACGCGGTCACTGGGTTGATCGAGCGCCGTTACCATCAGCACCGGAACGAAGGCCGTGCGCGGGTCCGCTTTCAGGCGCCGGCACACTTCGAATCCATCCATGTCCGGCATCATGACATCGAGCAGGATAAGGTCGATGTCGCCCCGCTCGCAAATAGCAAGGGCTGCCGGCCCCGACGACGCCGTGATGACGTCGTAGTACTCCGCCATGAGACGCGCCTCGAGAAGGCGCACGTTCGTCGGAATGTCGTCGACGATCAGCACCCGCGCCGTCACGAACCCATGCCCCGCTATAGGAAAATCCGCGCCACACTACGCGCTAGTTGGCAGGCCCAATGTAGCGCGCAATGGTTTCCAAAAAGTGAGGCACGGAGATGGGTTTGGATATATACCCCTCGCAGCCGCCCTGCAGAATCCGCTCCTCGTCGCCCTTCATCGCAAACGCGGTGACGGCAATGACGGGAATGGACATGAGCTCGTCGTCTTCCTTGAGCCATTTGGTCACGACAAGGCCAGAGACTTCCGGCAGCTGAATATCCATGAGAATAAGGTCGGGATGGTGGGCTCTGGCCAGATCCATGGCTTCCAGGCCATTTCGCGTCTGGATCACTGCGTAGCCACGCGATTCCAGCAGATCGTTGAAGAGCTTCATGTTGAGCTCGTTGTCTTCGACGATCATCACGGTCTTGGTCATCTTACACTCGGAGGCTGTCCGCGCGACGCTCGGACTCGTCTTGGGCCGCAGAATGGGGGTACCATCATCGCATTACCAAAGCCACAACGGCTCGGAGTCATTCATTGCCGCGCGCTGCCGAACTTTCCGCTGTCTCTCTTGGAGAACTGTGCCTCCATCACCTCGCAGAGGACCCAGCCGAGCTTGCGCGCTTCATGGGCGAAACCGGCTACAGCCCGGATGCCCTGCGCAGGGCAGCGGGATCGGAGGCGCTCGGTCGCGGGCTGATTGATTACTTTGCCTCGAACGAACCCCTCCTCATGGCCCTCTGTGCAAATCGCAACCTGCGTCCCGAGGAGTTCATGCGCGTCTGGCACAAGCTCAACCCTTCCGGCTGACCCATGGCTGCCCTATGCCGCGACTGCGGCGCCGAGTTCGCTGACAACCAGACGATCCGCTGCCCCCAATGCGGCTCGCCTCGGTTGGCACGGCACGCCGAACTGGCAGAACTGGCGATCGCGCATGTCGACTGCGATGCCTTCTATGCTTCCATCGAGAAGCGCGACAACCCCGACCTGCTCGACAAACCGTTGATCATCGGCGGCGGCACCCGCGGCGTGGTGTCTACGGCATGTTACATCGCCAGACAGTTCGGCGTCCGCTCTGCCATGCCGATGTTCAGGGCGCGCGAACTCTGCCCCCACGCTGTCATCATCAGGCCGGACATGAAGAAATATGTCGCGGCCAGCCGGCAGATTCGGGCCCTGATGGATCAGCTGACGCCCCTGGTCGAGCCATTGTCGATCGACGAGGCATTCCTTGATCTATCCGGGACTGCGGCCCTGCACCGGGCATCACCTGCAGCAAGTCTTGCCAAGCTTGCGCGCCGTATCGAACAGGAGGTCGGCGTCACCATCTCCGTCGGCCTGAGCCACAACAAGTTTCTCGCCAAGATGGCATCCGATCTGGATAAGCCTCGGGGATTCGCGATGATCGGCCGGGCGGAAACACTCGAGTTTCTCGCGGCTCAGCCCGTCGAGCAGATCTTCGGCGTCGGCAAGGTCTTCGCAGAGACCCTTCACCGTGACGGCTTCATCACGATCGGTGACCTGCAGCGCGCCGGCGATGAGCGATTGATGCGGCGATACGGCGAAACAGGGATGCGTCTCGCACGCCTCTCCCGCGGGGAGGACACTAGGCCCGTGTCGCCCGATGGGGAAATGAAGACAGTTTCCTCAGAAACGACCTTCAACAGCGATCTGCGCACCTTCGAAGAGCTATCGACCGAATTGCTGGCCCTGTCCGAGCGACTCGCAGAGCGGTTGAAGGCGAAGGCCATCGTTGGCGATACCGTGACGCTCAAGCTCAAGTCGTCAGGTTTCCGCTTGCGTACACGGGCCCGCCACCTGATGATGCCAACTCAGTTGGCGAGTACCATATACGAGCACGGCGCAAGTCTTCTGGCGCGGGAGATCGACGGAACCGCGTTTCGGCTGATCGGTATCGGCGTTTCCGGCCTTTCGGCTGCCGATGGATCGGACCCGGTCGACCTGATCGAGCCACAGGTTGCACGTCGTGCCGCTGCGGAACGTGCGATGGACAAGGTCCGGGCGCGGTTTGGCAATACCGCCGTCATCCGCGGCAAGCTATATGAGCGCACCAAGGCGCGCGCCGCACGAGAGGCGCACAGAACCGATAAGGATAGTACCGATGACCACTCCTCTGGATAAGCTTCGCGAGTATGGCTACGAGTTGCCGATGCCGAAGGCTCCGGTGGCAACCTATGTCCCAGTCACGCGCGTCGGCAATATCGTCTATGTCTCCGGACAGATTTCCACCGGTGACAACGGCGTCGTGACTGGCCGGTTGGGCGAGAACATGAACGTCGTGCAGGGCGGCAACGCCGCAGAATTGGCGGCGATAAACATGTTGAGCCAGGTCGTTCACACGGCAGGCGTCGATTTGCAGAAGGTCAGGAAGGTGGTGAAGCTCACGGTATTCGTGGCCTCCGCGCCCGACTTTACCGAACAGCACCTGGTCGCAAATGGTGTGTCGAACCTGCTGGTCGGCGTCCTGGGGGACAAGGGCAAGCACGCCCGGTCCGCCGTTGGCGTCGCGGCTCTGCCTTTCGGTGCAGCCGTCGAGGTTGAAGGCATTTTCGAAGTCGATGAATGATTTCGTAGGTCGACTGACATGTGTGCCAAAGCCTATTTCGAGAGGCCCATTGCCCATCGCGGCCTGCATGATCGCGCTCGGGGTATCATAGAAAACAGTGCGAGCGCGTTCGAGGCGGCGTGCAAGGCGGGCTATGCCATCGAATGCGACGTGCAACTGAGCCGTGACGGCATCCCGATGATCTTTCATGACGACGATCTCGATCGCCTCACGGGGGCAAAGGGCCCGGTCGGCGCGTTGACGATGGCCGAGTTGGCGGCACTGCCGTTACTTGGCAGTTCGACGCGTGATCGCCCGCAGAGCTTCCGTGAGTTCCTCGACCAGGTGAATGGTCGCGTTCTTCTGCAGATCGAGCTGAAGCAGCAGACAAGCCAGGCCGCGACCGATGTTCTGGCGCAGACGGTGCTCGATGCGCTGAAGACCTATCGCGGGCCCGTGACCATCGAGTCGTTCGATCCGAGGCTGTTGGTGGCACTGCGCCGCCGGAAGATTGGCGTTCCGCTCGGGATTGTCACCTATGGCTACGACGTACCCGAGTGGGACACTCAACTGACGGCCACACAGCGCATCGTGCTGCGCCATCTGCTGCATTGGCCAATGACACGCTTCGACTTCATATCCTGCCGAAGCGAGGATCTGGACCTGCCGGCGGTACGTCTATTCCGCGCCGCGGGGGTTCCGGTCACGACCTGGACCATTTCAAGTGCCACGCAAGCGATGGCGACGGTCGGCAAGGCTGACCAGATCGTGTTCGAGGGGTTTGAGCCCGCAATTGCCTGAAACCCGGTCTCGCGTGCGGCTAGTCGACTCTGTTGCCCAGATTTCTGCGGCCACCTGGAACAGCCTCGCGCCGAATACGGACGGTCGGCCAGATAACCCGTTTCTCGAGCACGCTTTCTTTCTCGCCTGCGAGGAATCCGGTTCGGCGACCCGGCGCGCCGGTTGGCAACCTCAACACCTCGTCCTTGAGCAGGATGACGGCGCGGTCGCCGGCATCATGCCGCTCTACCTCAAGTCCCATTCGCAGGGCGAATATGTGTTCGACCATGGCTGGGCCGATGCGTACCAGCGTGCCGGCGGGGCCTATTATCCCAAGCTGCTGTCAGCGGTACCGTTCACGCCTGTGACGGGCGCGCGGCTTCTGGCCCATACGCCCGCAACCCGCGCACTTCTCCTCGAGACCGCCCGACAGATCGCGGTGTCGAGCAATCTATCCTCGGTGCATGCGACGTTCATCGACACGGATGGTCGCGAGGCGGCCGAGGCTGAGGGGTGGCTTGAGCGTCAGGACACCCAGTATCATTGGCAGAACGAGGGCTTCGACAGCTTCGAGCAGTATCTGGGCACCATGTCGTCCCGCCACCGGAAGTCGACGCGGAGGGAACGGCGCGACGCTCTGTCGGATGGCCTGACGGTACGCTGGTTGACCGGCGGCGACCTCACCGAGAGTGTGTGGGACCAGTTCTTCGAGTTTTACCAGGACACCGGCAACCGAAAGTGGGGGCGTCCCTATCTCACGCGGAGCTTCTTCTCGCTGCTGGGCGCCGCCATGGCAGATCGCATCGTCCTCATGTTCGCATATGACGGCGAAACTCCGATTGCGGGCACCTTCAGCCTCATTGGCAAGGATCGGATCTATGGTCGCTACTGGGGGGCGACGCGTGAGGTGCCGTTCCTTCACTTCGAGCTCTGCTACTACCAGGCTATCGATTTCGCCATCCAGCACAGGCTGGCCGTGGCAGAAGCCGGTGCGCAGGGCGAACACAAGCTCGCTCGCGGCTACGCTCCGACGACCACACATTCAGTGCATTTCATTGCCCACGAGGGCCTGCGGGCTGCCGTGCGCCGCTTTCTCGCCGACGAGCGGCAGGCTGTCGCCCGCGAACAGCAGATACTGGAGCGTTACACGCCATTTCGTCGCGTCGAGGGGCCGGATGGGGATGACAGCTAGGCATCGCCTTGCGGTTTGGCTGCACTTGTGGTTTTGCCGTTTGGGCTGGATTGTGTGTACTGCCTTCACTAAGCCACGTTGAAGGACCAGTTCACCCGCGTATGGGCTGGTAAAGGATCAAACCGCATGGGAAAACGCATCGCGATCGCCGCGATCGGCACCATGGGCGACGTGCAGCCCTTCGTCGCTCTGGCACTGGCGTTGCAGAAGCGCGGGCACAGCGTCGTTATCAGCGCCCCCAATGACTTCGCCGACTTTGTCGCGCAGCATGGCGTCGAGTTTCAGACGCTCGGAAGCAGTATCCAAGCATTCCTCAGGCAGTCGCAGTTCGACAATGTCATGTCGAAGAACTCACTGCTCTATGCTCCCAAGCTCCTGCGCGACGGTCAGCGCATCCTGCGCCAGGCCTGCCGACACGTCTGGGAGACCGCACAAGGGGCCGACTGCCTCATCTTCCATCAAACCACAAACTTCGTCGTCGATATCGCCGAGGCGCTTGATGTGCCGGCTATCATGACCGCATTCCAGCCCATCAATCCGACCGGTGAGTTTCCCTATTTCGGATATGAGGGGAACACGCCGGATCCGCTGTTCAACCGCATCAGCCTCGACCCGCTCTTCAACCGCCTGAGCTATGTCGTCCAGGCCGCTCACCAGAGCTATTATGACTTTCCGCGCGATCGCATGCGCCAGAAGCTCCTTGGCCTACGCAGTCGGAAGAAGGCTGGTTTCTCTCGCAATTCCAGAGGAGAGGCCATCCCGGCACTCCACGCCTATTCGCCGCTCATGTCTCCTCGGCCGGGCGACTGGCCGGACTCGACCGTCATTACCGGTTTCTGGCGACTGGACGACATTACAGGGTGGGAGCCCGATGACTCGTTCCGGAAATTCCTCGCCGATGGCCCACCGCCGATCTATCTCGGCTTCGGTTCAATGCCCTGGGGGGCCCAACGCAATAGCGAGATCGTCAACCGCGCACTGGCGCTTTGGGGCGGCCGCGCCGTGATCGGCAAGGGATGGGGTGGCATCAAGCCCGAGGACCTTCCATCCAGCGTCTATGTCATCGACAAGGCGCCCCACACCAAGCTGTTCAGCTATGTGAAAGCCGTCGTTCATCATGGCGGAGCAGGCACGACGTTTGCCGGGCTTTATCTGGGCAAACCGACCTTTGTAGTCCCGCAGTTTCACGACCAGCCGTATTGGGGGCGGCGTGTTTTCGAACTGGGTTGCGGTCCCGCACCGGTCAGGCTGCGAAAGCTGACGCCAAGCATCCTGGCCCAGGCACTCCACGAGCTCGACACGGACAGCTCCTACGCGATGGCCGCACAATACCTCGGGGATCGGCTGCAGCTCGAAGACGGCACCGGACTCGCCGCAGATATCGTCGAAGAGACAATTGCCGAATACCCCGGTCATGCAGAACAATCCGCACAGCTCGAGGAGGCCGTCCAGTGACTGATGCCTACGCGTCCGACAACATCTTCGCAAAGATTCTACGCGGCGAGATCCCCGCACATCGCGTCTACGAAGATGCCGAACACCTTGTAATGATGGACATTTTTCCGCAGTCGCGCGGCCACACGCTCATCATCCCGAAGGCTCCGTCACGCAATCTCCTCGACGCCGCACCAGACGTCCTTGCCTCTTCCATTCGGCTCGTGCAGCGCGTAGCGCAGGCCGCCAAGCAGGCGCTCGCGGCCGATGGCGTGCGCGTAATGCAGTTCAACGAGGCGGCGGCCGGGCAAACCGTGTTCCACCTGCATTTCCACGTGATCCCGATCTTTGCCGGCGAAGACATGGGGCGACACGGACAAGGCCGAGCCGACGACGCCGAACTTGCCGCAACCGCGGCCAAGATTGCCAGCCTCCTGAAGTGACGTGACCCCAGCACGGCATCTGGCCCTGGGACTGATCCTCACCGCGACAGCGGGCATGACCGACGTTGTCGGCTTCATGGAGCTGGGCGGCTACTACACCTCCTTCATGAGTGGCAACACGACCCAGATCGGCGCAGGCCTCATTCATCCTGTTCCACTTATCATGCTGCCTGCCGCGCTGGTCGTGCTCTTCTTTCTCGGCAGCTTTATCGGCAGCTACATTGCCGGGTTTGGCGAACCGAGTGGCCCGGCTGGCGTCCTCACCTTCACCTCGGCCACGCTGCTCGGGTCGCTCGGCCTGCAACTCGTTGGAATTCCGCCTCATTTGGCCCTGCTGCCACTGGCTTTGGCCGCAGGCGCGCAGAACGCCATCCTTCCCCAACGCGGGGCAGCACGCCTCGGCACTACATTCGTGTCCGGCACTCTCTACATGGCTGGACAGGACCTTGCCCGGGCAGTTCGCCATCAGGCACCGCCGCTGCGCTGGGTGCAGCACCTGCTGGTCTGGCTTTCGCTACCGCTTGGCGGCTTCGTTGGTGCACTGGCATACACCTATCTCGCCAACGCGGCGCTCACGGCACCACTAGCGATCTACCTGCTGTTTCTGGCCGGATATCTGCTGCTGACCAATAAGGCCTTTGTCCGGCGCCTTTGAGTTGAGCTACTCGCGGACAGACAGCAAACGCAAACGCCCGCGGGCTCAACCGCGGGCGCTTGCAATGCCGTAAAGAGGCGTCAGCTCTTCTCTTCAGCCGGCTTGTCTGCCTTCGGCCGCTTGGCCTTAGGTGCAGGAATAGCCTTGGGCCGGGCAGGACGCGGAGGTACCGCGATCAACTCAAGCTTCGCATCAGGCCCAACGCCAACGACGGCAACCGTTACCGACCCACCGTTCTGGAGTTCGCCGAAAAGTACCTGATCGGCCAGAGGCTTCTTGACGAACTCCTGGATGACCCGACCAAGCGGTCGAGCGCCCATCTTCTCGTCATACCCGCGCACTGCAAGCCACTCGGCCGCTTCCGGCGTGAGTTCGATCGTGACGCCACGCTCGGCCAGTTGGCCCTCAAGCTGCAGCACGAACTTCTCCACCACGCGGCGCACCACGAAGGGCTGCAGGGGTCCAAATGAGATGATCGCATCGAGCCGGTTCCGGAATTCCGGCGTAAACATCCGGTTCACCGCTTCCTCATCGTCACCAGCTTCGCGCTTCCTCCCGAACCCGATAGGCGACTTCTGCAGTTCCATCGCGCCGACATTCGACGTCATGATCAGGATGACATTCCGGAAGTCGACAGACTTGCCGTTATGGTCCGTCAGCTTGCCGTGATCCATCACCTGCAGCAGTATGTTGAACAGGTCGGGATGGGCCTTCTCGATTTCGTCGAGCAGGACCACGCAATGCGGATGCTGGTCTACGCCGTCCGTCAGCAGTCCACCCTGATCGAAGCCCACATAACCCGGAGGAGCGCCGATCAGGCGGCTCACGGTGTGGCGCTCCATGTATTCCGACATGTCGAAGCGGAGCAGTTCCACACCCAGCGTATCCGCCAGCTGCTTAGCCACTTCTGTCTTGCCCACCCCTGTGGGGCCGGTGAACAGGTAGGATCCGATCGGCTTTTCCGGCTCCCGCAATCCGGCCCGCGCAAGCTTGATCGCCGATGAAAGCGCTGCAATCGCAGCGTCCTGCCCAAACACAACCGTCTTGAGGTTGTTCTCGAGATTGGCCAGCAGCTCGGCATCCGACTTGGACACCGACTTGGGCGGTATGCGTGCCATCGTGGCAATCGTCGCCTCGATTTCCGGCACATCGATCAGCGTCTTGCGGTCGCCCTCTGCCAGCAGCATCTGGCTGGCGCCCGTCTCGTCGATCACGTCGATCGCTTTGTCCGGCAGCTTGCGGTCGTTGATGTAGCGTGCGCTGAGTTCGACGGCAGCCTTGAGCGCCTCGTCGCTGTACTTCAGCTTGTGGTACTCCTCGAAGTACGGGCGCAGGCCCTTCACGATCTCGATTGCATCGGGAATGGTCGGCTCTGGAACGTCGATCTTCTGGAAACGGCGAACAAGTGCACGGTCCTTTTCGAAGAACTGACGGTACTCCTTGTAGGTGGTCGATCCAATGCAGCGGATCGCACCGGAGGCAAGCGCTGGCTTCAGAAGGTTCGACGCATCAAGGGCACCACCAGACGTCGCGCCGGCCCCAATCACTGTGTGGATCTCGTCGATAAACAATACGGCGTCTGGGTGCTTTTCGAGCTCCTTCATCACGGCTTTCAGCCGCTCCTCGAAATCGCCCCGGTAACGCGTACCGGCGAGCAGCGATCCCATGTCGAGGGAGTAGATGACCGAGCTCTTCAGAACCTCAGGGACACTACCTTCGACAATTCGGCGCGCCAGACCTTCGGCAATTGCGGTCTTACCCACGCCAGCGTCACCGACATAGATCGGATTATTCTTCGACCGACGGCACAGAACCTGGATCGTCCGCCGCAGCTCGGCATCGCGCCCGATAAGCGGATCGATCTTGCCCGCCCTGGCCTTGTCGTTCAAGTTGACGCAAAAATCGGCGAGTGCAGAACTCTGCCCGCCACCGCGCTCCTGATCCCCTTCGCGGGCATCATGCTGATTTTCCGCGCCACGGACGCGCCGATCCTCGCTCGGACCAGACTTTGTGATGCCGTGTGAGATGAAGTTCACCGCGTCGAGCCGCGTCATGTCCTGCTGCTCGAGAAAATACGCCGCATGGCTCTCGCGCTCTGCGAAAATCGCAACGAGGACATTGGCGCCGGTAACCTCCTCCTTGCCTGAGGACTGAACGTGTATCACCGCGCGCTGAATGACGCGCTGGAATGCCGCAGTCGGTCGTGCATCCTGCCCGTTCGGCACCACGAGGCTGTCGAGTTCCTCATTGATGAAGTCTTCCAGATCTGTCTTCAGCGCCTCGACGTCGACGTCACACCCTGTCAACACGGCAATGGTGTCCCGGTCGTCGGTCAGGGCCAACAGCAGGTGCTCCAGCGTCGCAAACTCATGCGACCTTTCACGCGCCAGGTTCATCGCCTGGTGAAGTGCCTTTTCAAGTCCACGAGAGAATGAGGGCATTTTCGATATCCTACTGTTTTTCCATCACGCACTGCAGCGGATGCTGGTTCTTGCGTGCGGCATCCATAACTCTGGCAACCTTCGTCTCAGCCACTTCGAACGGATAAACGCCGCACTCCCCGACCCCCTTGTTATGGACGTGAAGCATGATCCGCATGGCGTCCTCGCGCGTCTTGTTGAAGACGTCCTGCAACACCAAAACTACAAACTCCATTGGAGTATAATCATCGTTCAGCAGCAGCACACGGTACATACTGGGCCGCTTGCTCTTGGTTTTGGGCTTGGCAATGGTTTCGGTCGCACCCTTCCCCGAGCCAGGCTTGTCCGGCTCATCACGACCTGAACTGCCAGACACAACCGATCCGCGCCCCCTGGCGCCTGTCCAATTCGCGGTATCTCTCATTCTGACGTCTGCTGAACGAAGCACTCTCATATCGTCACTATGCTGCCAAAACCCGGTCACTGTTAAGTGGCATCCCGCTTATGTCCAGCCAGACAAATCGGCAGGGGCCTCTTCCATCGCCGCCCGGAACTCCGTCGCATTTTACCGAATGGTAACGGCGACAACCTAGTCTGCAAAACCAGCGATAGGGCGACAGCTGCGCCTTACGGGTCCGCCGGACCGAGAGTTTTCAGTTTTGCGTACAAGCCACTACGGCTTGAAACTAGTCGGAGTATCGGGTGCTATCCCAAGTTCAAATTGGCAGCTTCCGTTCCTTTCTCGTCCGTATGGTTGTGCTTCTTGCCGCCTTTACGATGGCGTCAGAGGCGTTTGTAACCGAAGTCACTGCTGCCTCGGTCCCGAGGAAGTACGCAGCGATCGTGATCGACGCCAAGTCTGGAAAGGTGCTGTACGAGAGTTCCGCCGACGCCGCGCGATACCCTGCCTCCGTTACCAAGGTGATGACGCTGTATGTTCTCTTTCAGGAACTCGCAGCCGGCAACATCACGCTCGGCACTAAATTCAAGGTCTCAAAATATGCGGCGGCAGCGACGCCGACCAAGCTAGGCTTAAGGGCAGGTTCGACCATCACCGTCGAAAACTGCATCAAGGCCCTGGTTACGATCTCTGCCAATGACATGGCGCGTGTGATCGCGGAGAACATTTCCGGTTCGGAGGCGGCCTTTGCCAAGCGCATGACCGCGACCGCCCGCGCTCTGGGCATGACGCACACCACATATCGCAATGCATCTGGCTTGCCGGACCCGGGCCAGGTGACGACAGTTCGGGATCAGGCCAAGCTCGGCATGGCAATTTTCGAGCATTTTCCCAAGTACTACAGCTATTTTCAGACCCGTAGCTTCTCCTATGGCAAACGGACCTACGGGAACCACAACCGCCTTCTCGGCTCCAACGGCGTTGATGGCATCAAGACGGGCTACACCAATGCCTCGGGCTTCAATCTGCTGACGGCGGCTCGCTCCAATGGGCGGCACATCGTCGTCGCGGGCTTTGGCTTCGATTCAAGTGGCGCGCGTGACGCCAAGATTCGCGAATTGGTCAAAGCCTACCTACCCAAGGGGCGATCGGGTCAGTATCTCGCTTCTGCCTCGATCCCGGAACCGGGCCGCAAGGGTTCAACGGTTTTGGTCGCCTCGAACGATCCAAGGCCCGTCATGCCGATGCCTTATCCAAGTTTCCGCCGGGCTGCGGTTGTGGAGACGGTAGCCGCCGCTCCCTCGGTGGGGACTGATGAAATTGAGGTGGCCAGCGTCGGTGCAGCGCCAATGCCGGCCAAGCGGCCAGTTGATCAGCCAGCGTCGGCGGCTGCTGCTGTCACGGCGGCAGTTATCCAGCCGATGTCGGACCAAGACCGTCCACTGGACGTAATTGGCGCATGGATCAGCGACACTTTTTCGCTGGGCGCTGCCCCGGCTCCCCTTGGCCAGACGCGGCCATCGGCACCATTGGTGCCACCAGCGGGCATCGACGAGACCACTGGCGCACCGCTTGACCTGCTGACCTCCGGCTCGACGGAGCGCGTCGCCGAAGTTCCGGCCCCGTCGCAGGCGCTGCCACCGGAACTGGCGGGCGGGAACAACAAGCCCACGTCCGGTTGGATCGTTCAGATTGGCGCGGCACCGAGCGAGAACGGCGCGAACTCGCTGATCAGCGATGCTTCCGCCCGGATTGGCAATCTCACCGGGCTGAGGCCCTACATCGAGAAATTCGAGAAGAACGGCCAGGTCTTCTATCGCGCCCGCTTTGGCGGTTTTGACGATAGAGATGCAGCTACGAACCTCTGCAGTGAACTGAAGAAAGCAAAAATGAGCTGCCTCGCGATGCAATCGTAATCGCAGAGGCGGCCTTCCAGGGAAGCGCGTTTGTGGCCTGTGTATGGAGTAGCCCAAATGAGCGACAAGATGTTGCCGGCATTGAATGAACTGGCGAACTTCGTCGGAGAATCGCGTTTCGCGACCGCGGATGAGTATGAGCGAGCCTTGGCGGTCAATGAGATCGTCTTCGGGGCGGCACCTCGGTTGCACCGCAGGAATGTCAACGATCTGCTGGCAGCGGTCATGGCGCTCTCTGCGCGAACCCGGCGGATGCTGATGCCGAACGTCGCCATAGAGCTCGATGTCTTTAGCCCAAAGGGCGCGCGAGCCGTAAGCGTCCAGCTGCCGTCAAAGGCTGCCTGAGGAACCCACCACCAAGCCCTCCGTTGGCGGAATGGTGATGGAGGACGCTCGGATGGACTTGCAGGGCAAGACAGCGCTGGTTACGGACGCGGGGTATAGGCGCGGCCGCTGTGCCA
>CAYPYV010000035.1:0-5473 GCA_964414845.1 uncultured Devosia sp.
GTCGACGTGGTGATGATCGGCACGACGCATTTCACCAATGCCGTGGTGCAGCGGCGCGATCTGGCGCAGACCGCCGCCGTGCGCTTGGGCCTGCCCGCCACCGCTTCCCTGCCGCCCATGGTCGATTGGCCGGAGGACCTGAAGCAGGCCATCGGCGGGACCTACTACCTGGCCCATGGCGGCAACGAGTTCGATGGCCGGGTGATCTCCCCGCTCAACGAGCAGGAACTGCTCGGCATTGCCGCCGACATCAAGGCCAAGGGCATCAACACCGTTGCCATCAGCTCGGTCTTCTCCCCCGTCACCAGCGATTTCGAGAAGCAGGCTGGCGAAATCTTCGCCAGGGCCCTGCCCGGCGCCCATATCACGCTTTCGAGCGAGATCGGCCGCATCGGGCTGCTCGAGCGCGAGAACGCGGCCATCATGAATGCCTGCCTGCGCGATCTGAGCGCGCATGTGATCGAGGCGTTCCGCAAGGCCATCGGGGAAGCCGGCATCACCGGCAAGTTCTTCCTCACCCAGAACGACGGCACGCTGATGGACGCGGCCTTCGCCGAGAAGTTCCCGGTGCTGACCTTCGCGTCGGGTCCCACCAATTCCATGCGTGGCGCCGCCTTCCTCTCAGGCGTCAAGGACGCCATCGTCGTCGATATCGGCGGCACCACGTCCGATGTCGGCTCCCTGCAGAAGGGCTTTCCGCGCCAGGCCACCGTCGCGGTGGAAGTGGGCGGCGTCCGCACCAATTTCCGCATGCCCGACGTGTTTTCCATCGGCCTCGGCGGCGGCTCGCATGTCGTCGAAACCCGCGAGGGGATCAAGGTCGGCCCGACCTCGGTGGGCTATCGCATCATCACCGAGGCGCTGATCTTCGGCGGCGACACGCTGACCACTTCCGATATTGTCGTGGCCTCTGGCCGATATGATCTCGGCGACAAGTCAAAGGTCGCGCACCTGCCGCCGGATCTGCTCATCCGCACGCAGGTCAAGATCATGCAGATGCTGGAAGATTGCGTCGAACGTTCGCGCCTTTCGCCCGATCCGCTGCCGGTCATCGTCGTGGGCGGCGGCTCCATCCTGGTCGATGGGCCGATCGGCGGGCTCGAGGTGATCAAGCCCAACCATTTTGCCGTGGCCAATGCCGTCGGCGCTGCCATTGCGCAGGTCTCGGGCGAAGTCGACCGCGTCTATGCCCTCGCCGAGATCAGCCGTGACGCGGCCCTCGCAGACGCCAAGCAGCGCGCCACCGATGCCGCCGTCGCCGCCGGCGCCCGCGCCGACTCGATCGAAATCGTCGACGTGGAAGACGTGCCGCTCGCCTATCTGCCCGGCAATGCCACGCGCGTCCGCGTGAAGGCCGTAGGTGAACTGCATGTCGCGTAAACCGCTCGAGGAGAGCTACCGGCTCGGCTTCGGCGACCTCGAGGCCCTCACCATCGGAGCCGCGCTGCTCGGCACCGGGGGCGGTGGCAACCCCTATATCGGCTTCCTGCGCGCCCGCGAGGTGTTCCGCCAGGGCGCAACCGTGCCCGTGATCCCGCTCGAAGTCCTCACCGAAGAGGACTGGATCGGCGAGGTCGGCGGCATCGGCGCGCCCGTTGTCAGCGCCGAAAAGTTCGAGCAGGGCGACGAAGGCACAAGGGCACTGGCTGCCGTCGAAGCGGAACTCGGCATCGAGGTCGCTGCCATGATTTCGGGCGAAATCGGCGGCGCCAACGCCATGGAGCCGGTGATCACCGCCGCCAAGCTCGGCATCGGCATCGTCGATGGCGATGGCATGGGCCGCGCCTTCCCCGAAGTGCAGATGTGTACCTTCTTCATCTATGGCGGCGGCGTCTCGCCTGCGGCCATCGCCGACGAGAAGGGCAATGTCGTCGTCTACAAGCACGTCATCGACATGTTCTGGCTCGAGCGCATGGCGCGCCATACCACGGTCGATATGGGCGCAACCGCAATGCTGGCGCTGCCGCCGATGCGCGGCGATTTCGTCCGCAGGGCCGCCGTCCCCGCCACCGTGACGCAGGCCGTGCATATCGGCCGCACCGTGCTCAAGGCACGGAAGGCCCGCCAGAACGTCGTCGAAAAAGTGGTCGAGGAGACGGGAGCCAGGCTCTTCTTCACCGGCAAGATCACCGATATCCGCCGCCATCTCGTGGGCGGCTTCGCCCGCGGTGAAGCCATTCTGTCCGGACTCGGCGACTGGGCCGGGTCCGAGGCGAAGATCGCCATCCAGAACGAGAACCTCGTCCTCTGGGTCGATGGCGTGCCGGTGCTCATGGTGCCCGACCTTATCGTCAATCTCGAACTCGATACCGGCGAGCCGCTCACCACCGAAGTGTTGCGATACGGGCAGCGCCTGGCCGTCATCGGCCTGCCCGCCCACGAATTGCTGAAGACCGCAAAGGCCCTCGAAATCATCGGGCCCAAGGCCTTCGGCTACCCGGACCTCACCTACAACCCGCTTGAGGGGAAAGCGAAATGAAGATCCTGCGCACCATCAGGGCAGAGGACATGGAGGATATCGCCACCGGTGGCGCGGTGCTCGGCACCGGCGGTGGTGGCGACCCCTATATCGGCAAGCTCATGGCGCAACAGGCCATCAAGCGTTACGGTCCGGTCAATATCGTCGATGTCGATGAGCTCGCCGACGACGCGCTGGTCGTGCCTGTCGCCATGATGGGCGCCCCGACCGTTATGACCGAGAAGCTGCCGCAGGGCGAGGAGCTGATCAACGCCTTCCGCCAGCTGGAACAGCTCCTCGGCAAGAAGATCGATGCGGTGCTTTGCGGCGAGGCGGGGGGTGTCAATTCCACCACGCCTTTCGTCGTCGCTGCCATGACGGGGCTGCCGCTCGTCGATGGCGACGGCATGGGCCGCGCCTATCCCGAACTGCAGATGGTCAGCTTCACCATGCATGGCGTCTCGGCCACACCCATGGTGCTCTGCGACGACAAGGGCAATTCGCTCGTGCTCGATACCGTCTCCAATGCCTGGACGGAGCGGCTTGCCCGCGCCGCTACCGTGGAAATGGGTGGCTCGGCGCTCCTCGCCTTCTACTCCATGTCCGGCGCGGTGGCGAAGAAGGCCATCATCCGAGGCACGCTTACCCTCTGCGCCGAGCTGGGCGAGACATTGCGCAGCGCCAAGGCCGAGCATCGCGACCCCGTGGCCGCAATCGTCGACAAGCTCGGCGCGAAGCAGATCTTCCACGGCCGCATCAAGGATATCGACCGTCGCACCGTCGGCGGCTTTGCGCGCGGCACGGCGAAGTTCGAAGGCGTTGAGGAGTGGCGCGGCCATTCCTTCCAGCTCGATTTTCAGAACGAGTTCCTGGTGGCGACCCGCGACGAGGAAATCCTCGTCACGACGCCCGACCTCATCACCGTGCTCGAAGCCGAGTCCGGCATGCCTGTCACCACCGACGCCTTGCGTTATGGTCTGCGGCTCGTGGCCCTCGCGCTCCCCTGCAACCCGCAATGGCAGTCGGATGCGGGCATTGCGCTCGTCGGCCCGCGCTATTTCGGCTACCAGGTCGATTACAAGAGCATGTTCTGATGGCTTGAGTTTCCCTCCCGGCACAGTCACCCTGCTGCCGGGAGGGACATTCATGAAGCTCACGCTCAACCTGCTCGCGACCGGCGCCAACACCACCGGCTTCGTCGTGCCACCCGAGGCTGTCGCGGCGCTCGGTGGCGGCAGGGCGCCTAAGATCCGCGTCACGCTCAACGGCTACACCTACGAGAGCAAGATCGGCATCATGGGCGGCAAGGCCATGATCCCGGTGAGCAAGGATGTGCGGGAGAAGTCGGGCGCCTCGGCCGGCAACGATTACGAACTCGACATCGCCCTCGATGACGCGCCCCGCGTGGTCGCACTCCCCGATGATCTGGCGGCGGCCATAGCGGCGGCTGGCGCTCAGGCGGCATGGGACAGGCTGGCCCCGAGCCACAAGAAGGCGCATGTGACCGCGGTGGAGGGCGCCAAGGCTGCCGAAACCCGCGCCCGCCGTGTCGGCAAGGTCGTCGAGGCGCTCACCACGCCCGGCTGAGACCGGCTCAGAAGCGCGGGGCCGGTACGCCATACTCGCACAACACGTCGCGCAGCGTGATCGTGTCGATGAGGTCGAGCGTTTCGCCGTCGCGGCGATAGAGGCGCGCCTCACCCTGGCCCGTGCCGCCGCTCCACAATACCTCGTGCCGAAAGCTGCCGTCCGGCTGCTGCGGACGGCGGCGCAGCATCTCGATCTTTGCGCAACGGACCTCCACTTCCAGCAGCGCAGCGTGGCTCTTGCCCACCAGCTTCCAGCCGATTGTTTCGCCCTCGTCCGTCGCGGCGACGCTCACCATGCCTGGTCGCCAGAATGGCCCCCTGCCGAACTGGTGAATGGCCGGGCCATGCGCCACCTGTACCAAAAGCCGCTCGCGCCCTGCCTCGTGCGAGACACTGATCCAGCCTGGCGGGCGCGCGGCGCGGCTCGCCAGATTGCGCGTCGCGATACGGATCATTGGCACGGGCAGCTGCCGCATCCGCCGCCGCTCGACAATGCCCAGCGAGGTGTCCGGCTCTGCGGCATAGGGTTCTCCGTCGAGTTCGATGACCCCGCCGACCGTCGCCGGGCGCCCGGCCTCACCAACCTCGAGCCGGGTTATGTCCGCAAGTTCGAAGTCCAGTTGCCAGCGGAACCGGCAATGGCAGCCTCCCGGCGGCACCTGCGCCGCATCGGTCTCGATCGCACCCTCGGCGCCCTTTGCCGAAAGGCGGGCCGGGCCGAAATCCTGCACAGCCGTACCACCGCGGCGGATGCTCGCCACCGGCACGTGAACCACCACATCGCGCGGCTCGATGCCCCATATGCCTGCCCGCACCCAGCCATGGCACGGCGGCTGTGCCGAACCGTCGGCGCGCACCTTGTCCACTACCGGCCGGTCGGTTTCAGCCGCACGGTTCACCACGCCATACTCGATGGCAAAGCGCCGCAATGTCCCGTGACGCTGATGGCGCGCCGAAAAACTCAGACGAACGACATCGCTGCCCCGGCCAATGGACCAACCGAGCGGAGGATCGACGAGAGAAGGCAAGGCGCTGGCAAATACCGATGTCATTACGGTCTACTGGGCCCGACATCGTCCCGCGGCGGGCCGCCGCACGACATCGAGCGAATGGCGTTAAGTAGCTCAGTTACTCACCGCGAGAGGTCGCCTGCCCTGCTGAAGCAGCCGAATCCGCCGAACAATCGATTGACCAGGAGCCCGCCCCCGGGGGACAATCAACCGAAGCATATGCGGCATAACCCGTTATGCCAGCGTTATGGAGGAATTCGCTTGCGTTTGGTCAAGCTCGATACGCCGGACGGTGCCGCCGTCTATGTCAATCCCGAGCACGTTGTCGCCGTGGTCAAGGGCCTGCGGGACACCCGGGTGGAAACCATTGCCGGCGTCTATGTCGTACGCGAGACGCCAGAGGTCATCGCCCGCCT
>CAYPYV010000035.1:5573-22114 GCA_964414845.1 uncultured Devosia sp.
CTAGGGCGCCCTCAGCAGGCGCCGCAGTGCTCTTGCGGTTCAAAAGCCAGCCAAGACAAAGGCTTGCAAGAATCTGCGTTTCGCATCGAACGCGGATTCTTGGACTGCCCCGGCAGTTCGGATCACACCGTCACGATGGCCTTGATCAGCCCGGTGCGGTCATGCGCCCAGACCGGCATGTCGCGCGACACGGCGTCGAGCGTCGTCTTGTGCGTCGCAAGCCTGTCCGTCGGCACCTTGCCGGCCCGGATCGAGGCAACGACATGCTCGAAATCGGCCCGCGTGGCATTGCGCGAGGCGCGGATGGTGAGTTCGCGCCGATGCACTTCGGAATCAGGGAACACCAGGTCGCCCTTGATCACCCCCACCAGCGTGTAATTGCCGCCATTGCGGGCATGGAAGATGGATGCGTTCATCGCCCGGATCGAGCCGGTGGAATCGAAGACCGATTCGAAGCCCGACTTTTTCACCGCGCCGAATTCCGCCCCTTCGAGTTCTGAAACCGCAAAGGTCTGGAAGCCCAGCGCCCGCGTCGCCTCGATCTTGTCGGGCGCGGCATCGACCACCGTCACCTCCGCCCCGGCAATCTTCGCGAAATAGGCGACACCGAGCCCGATCGGACCAGACCCCACCACGAGCGCGCGCTGCCCGGCCTTGAGTTCGGAGCGCCGCACCGCGTGTGCGCCAATGGCGAGAAACTCCACCATCGCCGCATCGCGCAAGGAAATACCGTCCGCCGGATAGAGGTTTGCCGCCGGCATCACCAGCTCGTCCGCCATGCCGCCATCGGCATGCACGCCCACCACCTTCAGCGTCTCGCAGCAATTCGGCTTTCCCTCGACGCAGGCCGGGCAGGTGCCGCAATTGACATAGGGGTTGATCACCACCGGCGCCCCGGCGGCAAATTCCGAGCCATTGGGGTCGATCACCACGCCCGACAGCTCATGCCCGATGATGCGAGGATATTCGAAGAACGGGAAATTGCCCTCGAAGATGTGGTAGTCCGTGCCGCAGATGCCGACATGCCTGATGCCGACCCGCACCCAGCCCGGCTTCAGCGCCGGCGCGGCAACCTCGCGCAGCTCGAGCTTTTCGGGTTCAGTGCAGTAGATGGCGCGCATGGGCTTTCCTTCGGTCGAATGCGGCGGCACATTAGCTGAACGCGCAGTGATTTCCAGCCTGATTGCAGGCTAGCATGTTAGTTGCTGCCGCCCGCCCGACCATCTGATCTGACCGGACTTCATCCCGATGAAATTTGCCTCCGACAACTGGGCCGGCGTGCCCGACGAAATCAGCGCGGCCATCGCGCGGGCCGGCTCGGGCTTTGCACCGGCCTATGGCGGCGACGACCTCACCGCGCGGGTAGCAGAGCGCTTCTCCGAAGTGTTCGAGCGCCACGTGGACGTGTTCTTCACCGCTACCGGCACCGCATCGAACTCCCTCGCCCTCGCCGCCATTGGCCGGCCCGGCGGGCAGATCCTCTGCTCGACCGAAGCCCATATCGAGAACGACGAGTGGGGCGCCACAGAGTTCCAGTCGGGCGGCTTGAAACTCGCCACCGTCGCCACCGATGCCGGCAAGATCCTCCCCGAAGGCCTCGCGGCCGCCCTCGCCCGCTACCCCGAAGGCAACCGCCATGGCCCGCTGCTCGGCCTCAGCCTCACCAATGCCACCGAATGCGGCACCGTCTATTCGCCCGGCGAAGTTGCGGCACTTGCCGCTCCGTTCAAGGAGCGCGGCCTGGCCGTCCATTGCGATGGCGCACGCTTCGCCAATGCCGTTGCCGCCACCGGCGCAACCCCCGCCGAACTCACCTGGAAATCCGGCGTCGATTTCATGAGTTTCGGCGGCACCAAGAATGGCTGCTGGGCCGCCGAGGCCATTTTGGTCTTCACCCCCGGCCTGCTCCACGATCTTGCCGCCCGCCGCCAGCGCGCCGGGCATACATTCTCGAAATCGCGCTTCGTCGCCGCCCAGTTCGAAGCCTATCTCGAAAATGGCAACTGGCTCGGCTGGGCCAGCCACGCGAACCGGATGAGCGAGAAGCTGCGCGTTGGCTTGCGTATGGGCAACAGTGCCCGCCTCGCCTGGGAGAGCACGGCCAACGAGGTCTTCCCGATCATCTCACGCAAGGCGCTTGCCGATATCCGCGCCGCTGGTGGCTTCTGCCACGAATGGCCGACAGACGCGCTGCCGCCCGACGCCCGACCCGGCCCGGACGAAACCCTGGTGCGCCTCGTCACCAGTTGGGCGACAACCGAAGCCGATGTCGCGCAATTCCTCGCCCATCTCTGATCATTCAGCGCGGGTTCAGAGAAACAGGCGCCTGATCCTCCCAACGCTCAGGAGGCCAGCATGCGCCCGATCCGCCTCATCCGACTGTTTCTTTTCGCCTGTGCATTGGCGGCACCCGCATACGGCGCAGAGGAGCCGACGACGACCGGTGAATGCACGAAGGCGCAGCTCGCGGACGCTACGGTCGCCTGCGATACAGTCGTCGAAACGAGTGCCAAGGGCGTGAACACCACCCTTTGCCGCTGCACCGCCCCGATCGCGAAAAAGGGCACCCCACAGGCGCCCTCAAATTCCGGCGTGCGGCATGAGTATCACTGAGCGAGCTTAGGCCCAGCTCAGAGCCTGCCCTCCATCGCGCGATCGAAAATCTCGAGCGCGCGCGCCTTGGTGAGTTCGATGGGGTTGCCGCCCGCCGTCGGGTCGACGATCGCCATGTCGCCGATCAGCTCGCGCTTCGACCCATCGACCTTGAAGTCCTTGAGCGTGTTGGGCACGCCGAGCTTCTGGCGCAGCGCCGTCACCGCGTGCAGGAACGCCTCGAAATTCGGGGAGAGCCCGCAATAGGCCGCGAGCCGGGCGATGCGCGCCTCGATGGCGTCGCGGTTCACCACCAGCACATAGGGCATGAACACCGCATTGGTCATCCCGTGATGCGTGTCATAGAGCGCCCCGACCGGATGGCTGAGCGCATGGATGGCGCCGAGCCCCTTCTGGAAGGCCGTGGCGCCCATCGCCGCCGCGCTCATCAGATGCCCGCGCGCGTCGATATCATTTGGGTTCGCCGCAACCTTGGGCAGGTTTTCGAGCACCAGCCTTATGCCTTCAACGGCGATACCGTCGGCGAGCGGATGATAGCCTGGCGCGCAATAGGCTTCGAGGCAATGCGCCAAGGCATCGAACCCGGTGCCGATGGTGATGAAGGCAGGCATGCCGACGGTGAGTTCCGGGTCGGCGATCACCACCTTCGGCATCATCAGCGGATGGAAAATCACCTTCTTCGTATGCGTCGTCTCGTCGGTGATCACCCCCGCGCGGCCCACTTCCGAGCCCGTGCCGGCCGTGGTCGGCACCGCGACGATCGGGAAGATGCCCTTGGGGTCGGCGCGGGTCCACCAGTCGCCGATATCCTCGAAATCCCACATCGGACGGGTTTGGCCCGCCATGAAGGCGATCACCTTGCCGGTATCGAGCCCCGACCCGCCGCCGAACGCGATGACGCCATCATGCCCACCGGCGCGCAGCACCGCTATCCCCGCCTCGACATTGGCGGAAATCGGGTTGGGCTTCACATCCGAGAAGAGCCCGACCTCGATGCCTGCGTCCCGCAGAAGCTTCAGCGTGTTCTGCGTCACCGGCAGATTGGCGAGCCCCGCATCGGTGACGAGCAGCGGCTTGCTGATCCCCGCACTCTTCAGCGCCTCGGGCAGTTCCTTGATGCGGCCCGCCCCGAACTTCACGGCGGTGGGGTAGTTCCAGTTGGCTTTCGTGGCCATTTTTGCCCTACTTCTGGCACTTCCCGTGCCGCTTGCTCAGGGTCATCCCGGCGTAGGCCGGGACCCATCCTGAGATATTTCAACCATCGCGGATGTGGCGTCATCCCAAGTTGGGCCCCGGCCTACGCCGGGGTGACGCCGTGCCCGCCCCCTCAAACCGCCTTCAGGTGATAGCTCTTGGGCTGTGTCAAATTGTGGTAGCCGATTTCGCTCAGCGCCCCGCCTTTGCCGGTCTCCTTGACCCCCGTCCACACCAGCGCCGGATCGAGATAATCGCAGCGATTGGCGAACACGGTGCCCGTTTCGACCTTCGCGCCGATCCGCGCCGCCGCATCGAGGTCCGCCGTCCAGATCGAGGCGGTGAGCCCATAGGGGCTGTCGTTCATCAGCGTGATGGCTTCATTGTCGTCGGCCACCTTCATGATGCCGACAACCGGCCCGAAGCTCTCCTCCCGCATCACCGCCATCTGGTGGTTGACGTTGGTGAGCACTTCCGGCGCGAGATAGGCCGAGCCTTCCTCGTCGCGCTTGTCGCGCCAGTTGAGATGCGCCTTGGCCCCCTTCCTCAGCGCTTCGAGCGTCTGCCCGCGCACGAGATCGGCAAAGCGCGGCGTCGCCATCGGCCCCACCACGGTCTCGGCTTCGAGCGGGTTACCCAGCGTCCAGCCGCGTGCGAACTCCACGAAGCGCTCGACGAATTTGTCGTAGATGCCCGCATGCACATAGATGCGCTCCACCCCGCAGCAGCTCTGCCCCGAGTTGAAGAACGAGCCGTCGACCAGGTTCTCCGCCGCATAATCGAGATTGGCATCGGCCCGAACATAGGCCGGATCCTTGCCGCCGAGTTCGAGCCCCAGCGTCGCAAAAGTGCCGGCCGCCGCGCGCTCGATCCGGCGCCCACCCTCCACCGAGCCGGTGAAATTGATGTGGTCGATCCGGCCCGAGCCGATCAGCCTCTCGGTATCGGCATGGTTGAGCACGAGGTTCTGGAACAGCCCCTCGGGCAAGCCGGCGAGTTTCGCGGCCTGCGCGAAACGCTCGCCCACCAGCAGCGTCTGGCTCGCATGCTTCAAAATCACCGCATTGCCAGCCATCAGCGCCGGCACGATGGAGTTGACGGCGGTGAGGTAAGGATAGTTCCAGGGCGCGATCACCATCACGATGCCCAGCGGCTCGCGGGTGATATAGCGCGTGAAGCCCTCCTTCTCGGGGCGCGCCATCGGGGCCAGCGACGCCTCGGCGATCGAGATCATGTGCCGGGAGCGCTCTTCCACGCCGCGCTTTTCGCCGCCATAGCGCACCGGCCTTCCCATCTGCCAGGCCAGTTCCGGCACGATCTCGTCATTGAGCGAGACCAGCGCATCGACGAACTTCGTCAGGTATCCGGCGCGCTCGGCGACGCTCGCATCCCGCCACGCCTTCTGCGCCGTGCCGGCGCGCGTAACCGCCGCCTCGATCTCGGCAGGCGATGCATAAGCACGCTCGGCATAGACGCGCCCATCAATGGGCGAAATGATCTGGACCTTGTCGGCCATATTGAACCTCGGAAGAAATTTGGCGCTTCCATAGCACCGTGCGCGGGGCTTTCGAAGGCCCCGCGCTGCGGCGGATACGCTGGGCCTCAGCTCCGCTCGAAGCCGCGCTTCAGCTCCCAGTCGGTGACGCGACGATCGTACTCGAACTGCTCCCACTCGGCGGTGTGCACATAATGGTCCACCACCTTGTCGCCCATCGCCTCGCGCAGAAGCCTGGATTTCTTCAGCGCCTCGGTCGCGTCGCGCAGCGTCTTCGACACTTCCCGCAGGCGCTTGCCGAAATAGGCGTCGCCGGAATAGGGCGCCTCGAGCGGCAGCTTGTCCTCGATCCCCTTGAGCCCCGCTGCGATCAGCGCCGCAAAGGCCAGGTATGGGTTGAGGTCGGCCCCGCCGATGCGGCACTCGATGCGCACCCCCTTGGTCTCCTCGCCACAGAGCCGGAACCCCGCCGTACGGTTGTCGCGGCTCCAGATCGCCTTGGTCGGCGCGAAGGTGCCAACCTGGAAGCGCTTGTAGGAATTGATATAGGGCGCAAGGAAATAGGTGATGTCCGGAGCGTATTTCAGCAGGCCCGCCACATAGTGGCGCATGGTCTCACTCATGCCGAACTCGCCCTTGGGGTCGTAGAAGATGTTCCCCTTCTTGTCGGCCAGCGACATATGAATATGGCTCGACGAGCCGGCGAGGCCGAAATCCCACTTGGCCATGAAGGTGATCGCCTTGCCCTGCAGATGCGCGATCTCCTTGATGCCATTCTTCATCACCACATGCCGGTCGGCCATGGTCAGCGCATCGGCATAGCGCACGTTGATTTCTTCCTGCCCCGGGCCCCACTCGCCCTTGGAGTTCTCGACGGGGATACCGGAGGCCTGCAGCTGCTTGCGCACCTGCCGCATCACCCCTTCTTCCTTGGTCGTCTGGAAGATGTGGTAATCCTCGATGTAGTAGCCGGCCGTGGTCAGGTTCTTGTAGCCCTTGTCCCAGGCCGAGCGGAAACTCTCGTCGAAAAGGTAAAATTCGAGTTCCGACGCGAAATTCGCCGTCAGGCCAAGCTTTTCGAGCCGCGCAAGCTGCGCCTTGAGGATGGCGCGCGGGCTGTGGGAGATCGGCTCGTGGTGGTGGTGGTCGACGAGGTCGGCCAGGATGATCGCCGTGCCCTCGAGCCAGGTCGCCTTCATCAGCGTGGAGACGTCCGGCTTCATGACGAAGTCGCCATAGCCCTTGCCCCAGTTGGCGGCCTCGTAGCCGGGCACCGGCTCCATATCGATGTCATTGGCGAGCAGGTAGTCGCAGCCATGCGTCTCGTCGATGGCGCCTTCCAGGAAGAATTCCGCCTGAAAGCGCTTGCCGATCAGCCGGCCCTGCATGTCCGGAAACGCCACCAGCACCGTGTCGATGGTGCCGGCCTTCACGTCGGCCTTGAGCTGTTCGAGTGTATAGGCGGCCATGTTCGTCTCCCGGACGTTCTGTTGTTGCTATTGGGGAGGCGCGGCGACGTGCCGTGCCTCCCAGGCTACGGACCATCCCGGCGCCTGCGCCGGAATGATCCAGGTCAAACCGCTGCCGGGCACGCTGCCCGGCGCGCGGCGGGCAAGTCTCAGGACTCGCCGAACTTGGCTTCGATGGCGGCGATTTCCGCCTGCTTCTTCTTGATGATGTCGCCCACCGGCGGACCCTGGAAGCGCTTGTTTTCGAAGGCAAACCAGATGACCGCCGCAATGGCGAGGAACGCCAGGGTGATCCACAGAACCTGCCCGTTCGGCGGCTGGATGGCGATGAAGATGATCAGCGCCATGGCGAGCACCACCAGCACCGCCACCAGCTTGTACATGACGATACCCATGGTCCACGGCCCCTGCTTCGGCCACTTCGGCGTATCGATGGCAAAGAACCCTGCCACGATTGGCACGGCGAAGCTGAGGAACACGAAGATCAGCGTCGCATTCACGGTGAGCGTATAGATGTTGGTGCCACCTACCGACTGGGTCTGCGCGAGCCAGACGAACAGGATTTCGAGCACCGCACCCGCCCAGATGGCGATGACCGGTGTGCGGAACCGCGTCGAGACCGAGGCGATCTGCTTGGAAAACACCGGCACGCCGCCGTCACGGCCGAACGCGTAGAGCATGCGCGAGGTCGAGGTCACCGTCGCAAGTCCGCAGATGAACTGTGCCACGAGGATGGCGAGGAACAGGATGGTCACGAGCCATGCCGGCAATACGGCCGTCATGGTCATGAAGAAGACCGAGAAGCCCTGCTTGGCGCCTTCGGCAAGGTCCGGAATGGCGATCATGATCGCCGACACCATGATCCACCCCGCGATCGAGGAGATGACCACCGCATTGACGATGCCCTTGGGCACCGACATGGCAGCGTTCTTGGTCTCTTCCGCGGTGTGTGCCGAAGCGTCATAGCCGGTGATCGTGTAGATCGGCAGCAGGAGGCAGAGCGCGAACAGGTAGAGCATGTTGTCGCTCTGCGGGAACACGTTGCCGCCGGCCTCGCCAGAGAAATTGGTGAAGGTCCACAGCCGGCTCCAGTCATGGCTCGGCGCGAAGGCCAGCAGCGCCACCACCAGCACCACCGTGGTGGCGAGGATCAGATAGCCCGACCAGTCGGTGAGCAGCGCCGTCAGCTTGATGCCGAGATGGTTGATCACCGCCTGCAGCACCGTGATCACCACCACGAAGGCGACGATGTGCAGCGGATCGGTCGTCATGCCGATCATGGAACCGAACGTGCCCTGGAAGAAGAACGCGGTACCGATATTGATCGCGCCCATCACGGTGATGAGGCCCAGGAGGTTCAACCACGCCGTGATCCAGCCGACGAACCGGTTCCCGAGGATCGAACCCCAGTGATAGAGGCCACCCGCGGTGGGATAGGCCGAGGCGATCTGCGCCATGGCGAGCGCGAACAGACCCGAGATCGCGCAGCCGACGATCCAGGCGATGCCTGCTCCCGCGCCGCCGATCGATCCGGTGGCCTGAGCGAAGGAATTGATGCCGCCCGAAAGGATACAGATGATCGAGAATGAGATCGCGAAGTTGGAGAAACCGCCCATACGTCGCGCCAGTTCCTGCGCGTAGCCCATGGAATGGAGGAGCTTCTTGTCCTCGTGTTGGTCGTGTGACATGCCGATGCCTTCCTGCCCTTTATGCCCCAGTGGAAGTTGCTTCAGACGTGGCGCCGCCCCCGATCGCCTCGAGCGCAATCGGCAGGCAGCGGGCCAGACGGTCGCTCCAGAGCGCGATGCCGTCGGGTTCGAGGATTTCGTCGTGGCGGATCTCGATCATCGTGGCGTCGAGGCCGCGCGCGTGTCCATGATGTTCCAGCGTGTAGGTGACGCCGTTGAGCGCCGAATAGGGCTCGTTCCAGCCGAGGTTCAGCCCCGGTGCATCGGCGATGAGCGCATCCGCCAGTGCACGGGTCAACCGGACATCGTGGCCATGGATGAGCCCGATCGGCCAGGGCCGCGCGACATCCTTGTAGACGGGCGTGAAGGAATGCACCGTCACGAGCACAGTGGGTTGCGCCGCGGCAAGTCGCCGGGTGATCAGCTCGTCCAGCGCCGCGTGGAACGGCGCGTGGAACGCCGCGATCCGGGCCGCGCGCTCACTTGCGCCCACACCGACATTGCCGGGGATTTCCGTCCGCTCGCTCATTGTCGGGATCAGGTCCGGCGCGTCATGGTCCCGGTTGCAGTCGATCACCAACCGGCTCACGGTCGAGGCGACGAGCGGGGCGTCCAGCATCTGGGACAGCCTGAGCGCCACCGGCAAGGCCCCCGGATCCCACGCGATATGCCGTACCCGATCCACCGGCGACAGACCGAGCGTGCCATAGGTCGAGGGGATCCGGTTCGAAGCGTGGTCGCAGGCAAGCAGAAAGGGTCCGCGCCCTCCTGCATTGTGCACATCGACCGCGCGCCTCACGCTTGCCGCAGCGTCGGCAACCAAGACCCCTGCCACCCTTTGTCTCCCTTCCCGGTCAGCGCCCTGCCGGTCGGGCCCGTCACCCCAAGACTGAGGCTTAACGGATTATTGATGCATGTGAGCGGGTTTCGATGCGCTTGTCAAACGGCCGGGCGGATATGCTTCGGAGTACGGCGCCTTCACCTTCATCACATGTTATGATGACCATGCCTGAACGCATCGGGGGTTAGCGCGATCTTCTTGTCGATCGCGCCGAGCGCCTTGATATCCTTGCCATCGTAGTCGATGGCGTGGAGCACCGAGCGAAGGATCGCGAGCCGGCCGCGCCGCTTGTCATTGTTGAGGATCACCCGCCACGGCGCGTGTTCCGAATTGGTCGCCTCGAACATCCGGTCGCGCGCCACCGAGTAATCGTCGAACTTCTCGAGTGCTTTCATGTCCACCGGGGAGAGCTTCCACACCTTCAGCGGATCATGGCGGCGGTCGTGGAAGCGCTTCAGTTGCATCTCGCGCCCGATGGCGAGCCAGAACTTGAACAGGTGGATGCCGTCATTGACCAGCATCTGCTCGAAATGCGGGACCTCGGCCAGGAATTTCGTCGTCTCCTCCGGCGAGCAGAACCCCATCACTGGTTCGACGCCCGCACGGTTGTACCAGCTGCGATCGAAGAGCACCTGCTCGCCGGCCGCCGGCAGCCAGTCCACATAGCGCTGGAAATACCACTGCGTCCGCTCGCGGTCCGATGGTTTCGAGAGCGCCACCGTCATGTTGTAGCGCGGGTTGAGATATTGCAGGTAGGTGGAGATCGACCCGCCCTTGCCGGCCGCATCGCGTCCCTCGAACAGGATGACGATGCGCCGCCCGCTCTTTGCCTGGTCCTGCTGCAACAACGCCAGCTGCTTCTGCACGTCGGTCATCTCGGCGTCGTAGGCGTCGGAATCCATCTTCTCTTCATAGGGGTATCCCCCCGAGCCGAGCGCCCGCTTCTTGATGCCGCGCGGCAGAACGGGGTTGTCGAGATCGAAACCCTCGAACGGGTCGGCCATGGTGCACTCCTCACTGTCATGACGGCGACATGAGCGTGATATGAGTAGCGCGATCTTGCAAGGCGGACGAATCGCGCGAAATGGGGGACGCGCGTCGGCGCACCGCTGGCGGCGCCCTCGAGGATGGCCAAATGGCAGACGAGACCAGGAACGAATTGGCGGGCGCGGGCTTCAGCCTCAGGGGCCGCTTCTATGGCCGCCTGCCACTGCTGATTGCCATCGGCCTCGTCTTCCTTGCGTTGAGCGCCCTGAGCGAACTCGACCCCTGGATCAGCCTGCTGGGCTATTTCGTCGTGCTGCTGCTCGGCATCTTCGCCCCCGATGCGCGCGAAGCGGAGGCCCCGGCAATCATCCGCCCCACCGGCGATACCGGCTTTGCCGAAGCCGTCCGCCGGCTGGCCGATGCCCTGCCGGACCCCTGTGTCATCGTCGATCGGCGTTCGCTTGTGGTGCATGTCAATCCGGCGGCGCGGGTGCATTTCCCCGCCGTCGTCAATGGCGTGCCGATCGCCTATTCCATGCGCTTCCCGGTCTTGATCGATGCTATCGAGGAAACCCGCCTGGGCGGCGCCCGCACTGTCGAGTTGCACCAGCAGGTCCCCAACGAGACCTGGTACAAGGTTACCGTCGCGCCGCTCGCCGAGGACGACCCCGAAAACACCGGGGTCCTGGTGATCACGCTGCAGAGCCTTACCGAGCAGCGCCGGCTCGATACCTTGCGCTCCGATTTCGTCGCCAATGCCAGCCACGAGCTGCGGACGCCACTGACGTCGCTCATTGGCTTCATCGACACGCTGGTCGGCCCGGCCGCCAACGACAAGCAGGCCCGCGAAAAGTTCCTCGGCCTGATGCGTGGACAGGCCACCCGCATGGCAAAGCTGATCGAGGATCTCCTGTCGCTGAGCCGCATCGAAATGCGCCAGCACATGCGCCCGACCCAGCCGGTCGACCTCGAGAAGCTCGTGCGCGAAGTGGTGGAAGGCCTCGCCCCCGTTGCCAGCGAGGCCGGTGTCGAGCTGGCACTGTCTCTTGATCCCACGCTCGAACCCATCCGCGGCGACCGTGATGAACTCTACGAGGTCATCGAGAATCTCGTCGACAACGCCATCAAGTATGGCACCGATGGCAAGCGGGTGGAGATCGGCCTCGCCCCTGCGGAACGGCCCGGCTTTGCTGCGCTGCTCACCGTCACCGATCACGGGCCCGGCGTTGCCGCCGAGCACGTGCCGCGGCTTACCGAGCGCTTCTACCGTGTGGATACCGACCCGGCGCGCAAGAAGCGTGGTACGGGGCTGGGGCTCGCCATCGTCAAGCACATCGTCAGCCGCCACCAGGGCGAACTGGCCATCCGCTCGACCCCCGGAGTCGGCACGGAAGTCGCCGTGCTGTTCCGCCGCTGATTGTGACGAAAATGACGATCCACAGCCCCCGGCTACTGGATGATGTATTTTTGTGTTTTATTTCAGTTAGTTACACTGTCACAAAACTGATAGACCACTGTCATAAAAGCTTTGGGCGGGCCACATAGGTTCCGGGTCGCCAACGGGCAGCGGGGACAAAGACGATCCAAAAGTCTTCCGCGCCCAAACATTCCTGAAAGGGACCCAAATGAAAGTCGCAGTTTTCGCCAGCGCCGCCGTCATCGCGCTCGCCGCCGGCATGGGCGCCGCAGTTGCCCGTGACCAGATCCAGATCGCCGGTTCCTCGACCGTGCTGCCCTATGCCAAGATCGTCGCCGAGACGTTCGGCGAGACCTATCCGGACTTCAAGACCCCCGTCGTGGAGTCGGGCGGTTCGGGCGCCGGCATCAAGCAGTTCTGCGAAGGCGTCGGCGAAGACAAGATCGACATCGCCAATTCCTCGCGCTCGATGAAGGCCGATGAGCTGGAAGGCTGCAAGGCCGCCGGCGTGACCGACGTGCAGGAAGTGAAGTTCGGCTATGACGGCATCGTCTTCGCCACGGACATCGCCGGCCCGGATTTCGCCATTCAGCCCGCCGACATCTACAAGGCGCTCGCCGCCAAGCTGGTTATCGATGGCAAGCTCGTCGACAACCCCTATTCCAAGTGGAACGAAGTGAACCCGGCCTTCCCGGCCTGGGACATCGCCGCCTATATCCCGGGCGAAAAGCACGGCACCCGTGAAGTGTTCGAGACGAAGGTTCTCGATGCCGGCTGCGACAAGGCCGCTCTCGAGGCCGCCGGCATTGCCAAGGAAGACGTGACCAAGACCTGCCACGCGGTCCGCAAGGACGGCAAGGCCGTGGACATCGACGGTGACTACACCGAGACCCTCGCCCGCATCGAAGCCAACAAGACCGGCGTCGGCGTGTTCGGCCTCTCCTTCTACGAAAACAATGCCGACAAGCTGAAGGTCGCCAGCGTCGGCGGCGTGGTTCCGTCCGTCGAGACCGTTGCCTCGGGCGAATACCCGGTCAGCCGTCCGCTCTACTTCTACGTGAAGAAGGCCCATATCGGCGTGATCCCGGGCCTCAAGGAATATGTCGAGTTCTTCCTCTCCGACGACATGGTCGGCCCGGACTCGCCGCTGGCAGCATACGGCCTCGTCCCGGCGCCCGACGCCGAGCGTGAAGCGGTCCGCGCCGCTTTCGAAGCCGGCACCACCATGTAATGCCGCTCAGGCGCGGGGCCTTCGGGTCCCGCGCCACCTTTCCGCTTCCGCCTTACCTAGTCCATTTTCCTAGATCCGAGCCCTCAGGAGGTTCCTGCCCATGTCCACCGGTTGGCTCGTCGCCATCGTCATCGGCATCGGGGCCGTGGCCTATCTGATGGCCGCCCAGAAGGCCCGCGCACTCGCCGCCGCGGCCGACCGCAGCAAGGGCGAAGTCCCGCATTCGCTGCCCGCCTATCACGGCTGGTTCGCCTTCATTCTCGCGACGCTTCCCGCCATCGCCCTGTTCGTGGTGTGGACAGTCGGGACCGGCATTCTGGTCGAGAGCAAGATCACTTCTGCAGTCGGCACCCGTATCGCCGACCCTGCCCAGGCAAGTCTCGCCATCGGCATCGTGCATGATGCCGTCCGTGCGCTCGAGACGCTGGGGCTCACGGGCGACAAGGTGCCCCCGACCTTCGCAGCACTGCGCGAGGCCGCAAATGCGGCTCAGTTCTCCATTTCCGAAGCCGGCCAGGACTACATGGTCGGTCTCGCCGCCGAAGTAAGCAATGATCACGCAATCTATCGGATCATCGGGCAGATCCTTGTCCTGCTGGCATCCGGCGCTGGAGCACTCTTCGCGTATCGCCAGGTGCGGTTGCGCCTCCGCGCTCGCAACAAGGTCGAGCGTGTTGTCCTCAGCACGCTGGTCGTTGCGTCCACGGTCGCGGTCCTCACCACCGTCGGCATCGTGTTCTCGATGCTGGGCGAGACGATCCGCTTCTTCTCGGAAGTCAACCCGCTCAACTTCTTCTTCGGCACCGTCTGGGATCCGCGCTTTGCCGCGGCCGGGTCGGGCGGCAGCGAGGGCCAGTTCGGCCTCATCCCGCTGCTTGCCGGCACGCTCTACATTGCCGCCGTATCGATGCTGTTCGCCGTGCCCATCGGCCTCATGTCGGCCATCTACATGGGGGAATATGCCTCTCCGAAGGTGCGCTCGACGGTCAAGCCGTTGCTCGAGCTGCTGGCGGGCATCCCCACCATCGTCTACGGCATCTTCGCGCTCATCACGATGGGGCCGTTCCTGCGCGATCTTTCTGCGGCGCTGACGGGCGGCGCCCCCTTCATCCAGGCGCAGTCTGTCCTTACCGCCGGCCTCGTCATGGGCGTGATGCTGATCCCGCTGGTCTCGTCGCTGTCCGATGACGTGATAACTGCCGTGCCCCGCGCCATGCGCGATGGCTCGCTGGCGCTTGGCGCCACCCGGTCCGAAACCATGCGCAGGGTCATCCTGCCGGCGGCGCTGCCCGGCATTGTCGGCGCACTGCTGCTCACCGGTTCCCGCGCCATCGGCGAAACCATGATCGTGGTGCTTGCCGCAGGCGTCGCCGCCAATCTTAGCATCAATCCCCTCGAGGCGATGACCACGATCACCGTCAAGATTGTCAGCCAGCTGACGGGCGATCTCGAGTTTAACTCGCCGCAGACTCTCGTCGCCTTCGCCCTTGGCCTCACGCTGTTTGTCGTGACGCTGGGCATGAACATCTACGCGCTCTACATCGTGCGCAAATACCGGGAGCAGTACGAATGACCGATAGCGCACTCCCCTCGAGCGCAATGGCCGTGCCCGCCGCTCAGCGCCGCGATTTCGGCCTCAAGCGCCGCCACGCTTCCGAAGCCCGCTTCCGCTTCTACGGCATCGCCGCCATCGTCATCGGCCTCGCCTTCCTCGTCATCCTGCTCGTTTCGATCGTCTCCAAGGGCTATACCGCCTTTGTGCAGACCTCGATCACCGTGCCGGTGGAGTTCTCCGAGGCGATCATCGACAAGAACAACGAGCGCGCGACCGATCCGCGGAAGCTGCGGGCGGCGAATTACCCGGTCGTGGCGCGCAACGCCGTCGCCGCGTTCCTGGGCGTCGATCTCAAGGACAAGGCGGCCATGACCGCCATCGCCGGCCTCGTCTCCGACAGCTCCCGCGGTCAGCTGCGCGAGATGGTCCAGGCCGATCCCTCGATCGTTGGCCAGACCCGCACCGTCACCCTTCTTGCCTCCGGGGATATCGACAGTGCCAACAAGGGTCAGGTCGACCTGACCGTGCCCGAGTCCAAGCGCAAGATCTCCGACAAGCAACTCGAATTCCTGAACCAGCTGAAGGAAAAGGGCGCCATATCGATGCCCTTCAACTGGGGCCTGCTCACCTTCGGCGCGTCGAGCCGCCCGGAATCGGCCGGGCTCGGTGTCGCGCTCGTCGGTTCGCTCTTCATGATGCTCGTCGTGCTGATCGTGGCACTGCCCATCGGCGTCGCCGCCTCGATCTATCTCGAGGAGTTCGCCAAGAAGAACCGCTTCACCGACCTGATCGAGGTCAACATCAACAACCTCGCAGCGGTGCCCTCCATCGTCTTCGGGCTCCTCGGCCTCGCGGTGTTCATCAACTTCTTCGGCCTGCCCCGCTCTGCGCCTATTGTCGGCGGCCTCGTGCTCTCGCTGATGACGCTGCCCACCATCATCATCGCCACCCGCGCCGCGCTGCGCTCGGTGCCCCCCTCGATCCGCACCGCAGCCCTAGGCGTCGGCGCGTCGAAGACACAGATGGTGTTCGACCACGTGCTGCCCCTCGCCGTGCCGGGCATTCTCACCGGCACCATCATCGGCCTGGCGCGCGCCCTTGGCGAGACCGCGCCGCTGCTGCTGATCGGCATGGTCGCCTTCGTCGCCGACATGCCGCAGAACCCCATGCAGCCCGCCACCGCCCTGCCGGTCCAGATCTTTATGTGGACCAACGAGGCCGAGCGCGCCTTTGTCGAGCGCACTTCGGGCGCCATCATCGTGCTGCTCGTCTTCCTCGCCATCATGAACATCACCGCCATCGTGCTCCGCCGTCGCTTCGAGCGCCGCTGGTAAGCCATCCGAACGGAATCAAAGCCCATGTCCCTCGATATCGCTTCGTCCCAGGCTTCCGCGCCACGCAACGCCCCGCCCAAGATGACCGGCGACAAGGTCTGCGTCTTCTACGGCGCCAAGCAGGCCCTGTTCGACGTCGACCTCAAGGTCGAGCAATTCTCGGTCACCTCGCTTATCGGGCCCTCTGGCTGCGGCAAGTCGACCTTCCTGCGTTCGCTCAACCGCATGAACGACACCATCGATGGCTGCCGCGTGACCGGCAAGATCAGCCTCGACAACGACGATATCTACGATCCGTCGATCGACGTCGTCGAACTGCGCGCCCGCGTCGGCATGGTGTTCCAGAAGCCCAACCCGTTCCCGAAGTCGATCTACGAAAACGTCGCCTACGGCCCGCGCATTCACGGCATTGCCCGCACCAAGTCCGACATGGACGAGATCGTGCACTCCTCGCTCCGCCGTGCCGGCCTCTGGAACGAGGTGAAGGACCGCCTCAACGAGCCCGGCACCGGTCTCTCCGGCGGCCAGCAGCAGCGCCTCTGCATTGCCCGCGCCATCGCGACGCGCCCCGAAGTTCTGCTTATGGACGAGCCCTGCTCCGCGCTTGACCCGATCGCCACCGCGGTCATCGAGGAGCTGATCGACGAACTGCGTGAGAACTTCACCATCGTCATCGTCACCCACTCGATGCAGCAGGCCGCCCGCGTCAGCCAGAAG
>CAYPYV010000036.1:0-21793 GCA_964414845.1 uncultured Devosia sp.
CGCTCATAAAAGCGCGGGCCGCCGATGACGCGGTAGTTCAGCCCCAGCGTGATGAAGCGCTCTTCGAACTCGCGCATCTGGAACGAGGCGCGCACCAGGATCGCGATCGAGTTCAGCGCCTCGCCCTTGTGCTGCAGCGCCTCGATCTCCTCGCCGACCTGCCGGGCTTCTTCCTCGCTGTCCCAAACCGAGGTGACGGCGACCTTTTCGCCCTCTTCGCCGACATCGGTCTGCAGCGTCTTGCCGAGCCGGTCCTCGTTATGGGCGATGAGATGCGAGGCGGCCGCGAGGATATTCGAGGTCGAGCGGTAGTTCCGCTCGAGCCTTATCACCTTGGCGCCGGGGAAGTCCTTCTCGAAGCGCAGGATGTTGTCGACCTCGGCACCGCGCCAGCCATAGATCGACTGGTCGTCGTCGCCCACCACGCAGATATTCGCCTTTTCGGCGGGCTTGCCCCCCGCCAGCAGCCTCAGCCACAGGTACTGCGCGACATTGCTGTCCTGGTATTCGTCGACGAGGATATAGCGGAATCGCCGATGATATTCCTCAAGCACATCATGGTGTTCACGGAACAACTTGATGCAGAGCAGGAGGAGATCGCCGAAGTCGGCAGCGTTCAGCGCCGCCAACCGGTCCTGGTATTCCTGATAGAGGTTGTTCGCCTTGCCATGGGCGAAATAGCTTGCGTCGCCTGCAGGCACATCCCTGGGCAAGAGCCCGCGGTTCTTCCAGTTGTCCAGCATCCCGGCATATTGCCGCGCCGGCCAGCGCTTCTCGTCGATATTGTGCGCCTCGAGCAGCTGCTTGATCAGCCGGATCTGGTCGTCGGTATCGAGAATGGTGAAATCCGACTTCAGGCCCACCAGCTCGGCATGCCGCCTCAGAATCCGCGCCCCGATCGAGTGGAATGTGCCAAGCCAAGGCATGCCCTCAATGCCCGAGCCGACCAGCGTGCCGATCCGCTCCTTCATCTCCCTTGCGGCCTTGTTGGTGAAGGTCACCGACAGGATTTCCGCGCCCCGCGCCAGCCGGGAATTGAGGATATGTGCGATCCGCGTCGTCAGCACCCGCGTCTTGCCCGTGCCCGCACCGGCGAGCACCAGTACCGGGCCCTCCGTTGTCATCACGGCGTCCCGCTGTTCCTCGTTCAGGCCCTTGAGGTAGTCAGGCGCCTGCCGGGCGAACTGGCTGGTGATCGGGCCGGGGCCCGACCGGTCGAGGCGTTGCGGTTCGGCTGGCATAAGGGGGAAGCGATTCCTCGTTCGTTCTCATTGCGGAATATAGGGTTCCGCCACCCGGCTGTATATGCGGGGCATCGGGCAATCTGTGCACGTTGTCATGATCCTGCGGTCGCGACCGTCGCAAAGCTGTCGCGCGCCTGTCACGCAGCCGATAGAATCCGACACTATTTCCCCGCCATGCCTCCTGCTTGTGGGGCGCGGGGCCGGTTCCCCCCTTTCGGCCGGCCCCGCCTTTATCCCCGGCCGCGTGCAGAGCCTTTCGCCCCAAGACGTGACGCGGCCACGATTCTTCCCTACATTGGGACGGGTTGGCGGAGAAACCTCGCCTCGTGCTGAACCGTCTCTTCATCGTTGTTGGTACGCTCGCCATCCTTTTGCTGGCTGCGGCCTTTCTCGTGCCCGGCTACGTGCCGTGGTCGAACTATCGCGCCAATCTCGAGGCCATGGCATCGGAGGCCGCCGGCCAACCGGTCCGGATCGCGGGTGATATCCGCTTCACGCTTCTGCCAGAGCCGCACCTTGAGTTCTCCAATGTGTCGCTCGGGGAGGGCACCGCGTCGGTTGCCGTAGCAAAGGTTGCTGCGCGGTTCTCGCTGCTCGATTTCCTGCGAGATCGCTACACCGTCACCAGCCTCGAGCTTGAAAGGCCGGCGCTCAGCATTGCCATCGATTCGAGTGGCAAGCTCTCCGTGCCGCTGCCGATAGCCTTGGGCACGTCCGCCGCGCGCGTCACGATATCGGAGGCGACGCTGACAGACGGCACGCTTGCAATCACGGATGGCCGGTCCGGGCAGGCCGCGGATATCACCGGTGTTGGTGGGTCCATCCGTATCGACGCCACTGGGGGCACGATTGCGCTGCAGGGCACCGGCAATTATCTGGGCGTTGCCTATGGCCTGCGGCTGACCACGGGCACCCGCCGCGCGGATTCCGCCCTGCCTCTCTCCATGACACTCCGCCCCGCAAGTGGGGCTTGGTCCCTTGTCGCAGAGGGTGCCGTCGACACGGACAGCAGCTTCAACGGCACCGCTACCTACCGGCAGGAGCCACCGAAGCCGGTCGCCGGGACCCCTGCACCGGCCGCTTCTGCGGATGGTGCCGAGGTTCCGGTCGAGGTGGTGCAGGGTGCCTTCGTGCTCGCCGGCACGGTGAAGGCCAGCGCCGACCGCGTGCTCTTCTCGGACTATAACCTGCAACCCGACGAAAACCGCCCCGCAACGCGCCTGAGCGGCGCCGCCGAACTGACCCTCGGGGCCGAACCGCGCTTCAATGCCGTCATTTCTGGCGGTGCCGTCACCATTCCTGCCCTTGTGGACCCGACAGGGCGCGGCCCAACGCCCTATGCCCTAGTCAATCTCCTGTCCGATCTGCCCCTGCCTGCCATACCCGGCATTCCTGGCGAGATGGGCGTCGACATTACTCAGCTTGATCTGCGTGGCACGCCACTCCGAAATCTTCGCCTAGATGCCACGACCGATGGCAGTGCATGGGATGTGAAGCGTTTTTCCGCGCAGCTGCCTGGCAATGCCGCTATGCAGTTGCTTGGCAAGGTGACGCCCGGACCGAGCCGTGGTGAATTCGCCGGTACATTGAAGCTCACGGCACCACGCCTCGAAACTCTCGCCGCCCTCTGGAGAAAGCCATCGGCCACGGCTCCGCTCTTTGCCGTCCCTGGCGCCCTCGCGGCCAAGGTCAATCTCGTTGGCGATACGCTGTCCCTGAGCGACGCGAGGCTGACCATTGGGCAGGACGAACTGCCCTTCGCCATTGAACTCGGGCTCACCCCACAGCACGAACTGCATGTCGAAACACAGCTTGGCAGCCTCGATGATACCCTCAGTGCGAGGCTCTTCGCGCTCCTGCCCGATCTGACGACCGATCTTGGATTTCCCGCCACATTCCTCACCGGCGCCTTCGACATCGCCGCCGATCGCATCGCAATCGGTGGCCTTCCTGCTTCCGGGCTTAAGCTGAAGGGCACCTGGGAAGGCGGTGTCCTGACACTCTCCGAAGCTCGCGCCGATGATTTTGGTGGTGCTCGGCTTGCGCTCACCGCCACTGCCTTCGGCAGCCTGGCGCGGCCCGAGCTATCCGGCACCGGCAATGTCTCGATCGAAAGTTCGTCCGCTCCCATCGTCGCCGCGCTCGAGGATGCGCTGCAATTGCCGTCGCCGCTTTCGGCGCAGCTTGGCACCCTGTTTCCAGTCCAACTGGCCATGAAGCTCGGCGCGCCGAGTGGCAAGGGGAGCCAGTCTTTGTCGCTTTCGGGCAGCATTGCGGGAACCGGGCTCACGTCAAGCGTCGAGCTGGAGCAGGGGTTGCTGCGTGCCACAACAGGACAGCTCGATATCCGTGTCGACCTCAGGTCCGATGACCCGGCCCGGCTCTCCACCCAGTTGGGGTTGGGTTCGGTCGGCCTGCTGTCCAGTTCGGGCAACATGCATGTGGTCGGCCGCGCCACCGGGCATGTCGGCAATCGGTTCCAGGTCACGATTGTGGCCGAGGGCGGTGGCCAGAGCCTGGGGTTCTCGGGCGATATCGTCGCCCCGGATCTCGCCAGCCTTTCCGGCAAGGGCGCCGTCAAGCTGGACCTGCGGGATCCTGCGCCACTGCTTGCCCTTTTCGGCGTTACCGGCATCGCGCCGCCCGCCTTTGCCGCCAAGGGGAATCTCGACTTCCAGCAGGGAAAATCGCTTCGGCTCTCCGATTTTGCGGGCGTGTCGGGTGATGCGCCGTTCACCCTGTCACTCGATCTCACTACCGCCGGCGTCCGGCCGATGGTGACCGGCCAACTGAAGATCGAACGGGGCGACGTCTCGAGCCTGTTTGCGACCATTGCCGGTCGCGCCGCCTTGCTGCAGTCCGACGGCTCCACTTGGCTCGATGGGCCGCTGGATCTGGGCGATGTGTCTCGAGCGACCGACGGCCGGATTTCCGTGGCCATGGACAGCCTCGCGCTTGCCGATGGTCGCGCGCTGTCTCAACTCGGCTTCGATCTCGCCTGGGACCAGACATCCACCGCGCTGCGCAACGGTAGCGCCGCCCTTGGCGGTGGCGGACTGACCTTCGATGCGACACTGTGCTGTGCCGGCTCTGTTGCCGACAAGCGGCTGACCGGCCGCGCCGCAGTCACGGGCGCTGCCCTTGCCGATCTGCTGCCACTTGGAACCGCTGCCTCTGGTACCCTTACCGGCAGCCTCCGGCTCGAAGGACTGGGCGATTCCCTCGCCACCGCGATAGCGACCGCCAATGGCGAGGGCACATTTGCGGTCACGGACCTCAACCTGCCGCAGCTCGCCGTGGCTTCGGTTCCTGCGAGTGTAGCGGCCTTGACGCTCACGGAAGCCACCGAGGCGGATTTTGCTGCGGCGGTGGAGGCCGCGCTCGACACGGCGCCGCTCGCCGCTCCAGTCGTTTCGGGCACTCTGTCGGTGGCGTCGGGCACCGTACGCAGCCCAAATCTGGCGATATCCGGGCCCGACGCGCAGCTGTTCGGCAACCTCACCCTTGGGCTGAACGATCTTGCTCTCGGTGGCAGCTTTGCGGCGCGGCCCGTCAGCTTGCCGCAGAATTTTCCGCTGGAAGCGCCGTCGGTTGAGCTGACTGTATCGCCGGCCGGCACCTTGTTGGCCCCTGCACGCAACATCGATGCAGTGGCGCTCTACAATGCGCTGCTGTCGAAGGAACTCGAACGTCAGGTCATCGAAGCCGAACGGCGTCGCGCCGAAGATGAGGCTCGGCAGAAGGCAGAGGCGGCCGAGGCGGCGCGCGTGGCTGAAGAGCAGGCAAGGGCGGAAGCCGCCCGCAAGGCGGCGGAGGAGAAGGCCAGGGCCGAGGCCGCCGAAAGAGCCAGGCAGCAGGAAGAACTCACCCAGCCGCTTGATCTTGGCCTCGGCAACTGATGCTCGACCCTATCCGTGTCGGCCAGTGCCGGGCGAGCGCCAGCGGTTGAGCACAGTGACACGCAGCGCCGACGAGAGATTGGGCCCGGTGCGGGTTTCGTCCACCTCGCGCACCAGTTGTGGAAGCGTCAGGCCTCGCTCAGCCGCCAGCTCCTCGAGGGCCGCCCAGAACTCTGCTTCGAGCGCGATCGATGTGCGGTGCCCGGCAATGGTCAGCGAGCGCTTCAGCACGCCTATTTCTTACGGAAGCTGTCGAGGCTGATGACCTTCTCGCCCGGCGGAGCGTCTGGCGCAGCGGGTTTCGGCGCTTCGGGGGCGGGCTTTGCAGCGGCTGGGGCAGGGGCCGGTTTGACGATCGAGGGCTTGGCCACCTCGGGCGCTTTCTCCTCCACGGCGACGCGCTCGACATCGAATTGCAGGCCGAACTGAACGGCGGGGTCGAAGAAGGCCTTCAGCGCCGAAAAGGGGATGCCCAGCGTTTCGGGCCGGCCCTCGAACGAAAGGTCAACCTCGAAGCCCGTTTCGCTCACCTTCAGGTTGGCGAACTGGTTCTGCAGCACGATGGTCATTTCCTTGTCGTACTGCTCCAGCAGCCTTTGGCTGAGGCGTACACCGGGCGCGCGCGTCACGAAGGAAATGAAGAAGTGGTGCTCGCCCGGCAACCCCGTGCGCGCCACCTCGGATAGCACCTTGCGTACCACGCCGCGCAGGGCTTCCTGGGCAAGGATATCGTAGCGGATCAGGTCTTCGGCCATGTTGTTTTCCGGTTTGCGGGGAGATTCCGCCTCGTCTCGATAATCGCCGAGCAAGGGGTGTGAATTCAAGGGCCCAGCGCAGCCGGTTTTGCCGCACGCTGCGGTTTTGCACCTTGCCTGATGCTATGCTTGGCAAAGGGAAGTGCAGGCTTCTGTTGCCAGGTGCCTGCGAACCCCGCCTGACGCCCTGCTAGGAGCGGAGGACTTTAATTCCCAGTGCTAGCGCCGCATTACGCAGCGAGAGCGACCGGAGCATAGTTGTCATTGGCAACTATTAGGATGGCCCGATATCGGTGGTACCATGCCGAGCGAAAGTCTACCCTTTACGCCCTTGTCGATCCTGTTTCGCCCCCGCGCGCCCCGCCATGACGGGGGAGGTTTGGTGGAGGCGCCGGGCACTGCCCCCGGGTCCAATGGGTTTATTACGATAGCCGTTTATCGCCATAGCCGTTACCGGCACGCCCTATATAGGCGCTGCGTCCGCCGCTGCAAAGTGCCGAAGGCAAATCGACGGGCGATTATCGGGTGCAATTTTCTGCCGGACTGAACCGGACCCTAACGCATTCGGCGCACTATCCCGTAGTGGAGGCACGCGGAGCCATTTGCCATGCGATACCACAATGCCCGACTTGCGAACGCCGCAAGTGCGAGAATGAGGAATGCATTCGCTGCCTTTGCCCTCCTTGCTGCGGCGTTCCATGCGCAGCCGGTCGTGGCGCAGACAGTCCTCGACAACAGTTTCCCCACTGATCTGCCGGTGACCATGGCCGAGATGCACGCTGCCGTAGCGCAGAGCTTTTACGATCCGGCCTCCACCCGCTATCGGCGTCTTGTCGTGGTTGATCGCCAGGTAGCCGATTACGTCATCTGTGGCTGGCTCTCTTCGCGCAACAGCCGTGGCCTCTACACGGCGTTTTATCCGTTCGGCTTCAATGTCAGGAATCATTCGGTCTATATCGGCGTGAATTACCTCAGCCCCGCACTTGGGTCCCGCTCACGGCTTGCCCTCGCGGACTTCGGATGCGCAGCGGAGGCATTGGGGCTTTAGTGGGCTGGGACTGCTTGCGAACCTAGCCTGTTATGGGCTGCCAACAGATACAGCAGCACCAGAAACTCAGGTAGCATCCGGAAGCTCGAAGCCATGAGGCCCGCAAACGTTCCCGTCAGCGTCACGCTTCCTAGGAGTGCGACACCCGTAACGAGATAGACGAGCTTGTTTCGTGATATCCGGTCAAAGACCACCAGCAAGCCTATCAGTCCGGCGTATAGAACAAAGCCAGCACCTAGGATAAACTGAAAGCCGCCAATAGCGTAGAGTTCGCCCGCGACCGTGACGAGCGGTCGACCGACGGATCCGCGTGGTCTCAAGCTCAGAGCCCAGACCAGTTCATCGCTGAGCAGCAGTTCCTGCTTGTCACCGAAATTTGGTAGGATCGACCCAATGGTACCACCGACGAGTCCCCAGTTCACTTCAGTGGGTTCCGGCAGCCTGCCGGTGACGATATCCATATGAGCGATGAGTGCGAGGCGGCCGGCAACTGAGGTGTCGTCAACCCGGCCCCAGACTGATGTGCGGATGAAATCGGAACGATAAGCCGTGCCAATAGGGTCCGACCGGAGCTCGGGTGTGCCCATCAGCACCAGGTGGAGCAGGCCCTCCTCGGAAAACGCGATGTTGATTGTTTCTTCAAACACATCCGATGTTGCGGTCCTTGTCTTCCGAGCCTCAAGGAACGCAAACGTAATCCAGTTGAGAAGACAAACACAAAGCACCCCGACTAGCAGATTGCGGATTGTAAACATGCGCCGGGCATATGCCAAAAGCAGCAAGACCCAAGCCAGCAACAACACGAGTAGAATGGTTCGGCCATTGGTGATGGACGAAATGAGAAAAAATGCCGCGAGTGTAAATACGGCGAGCAACAGGACTTTCCGGCCATCGCGGGCATGAACTGTCCATACCACGCTCGCGACGATCAGTCCGACAAGTACCGGAATATGGGCTGTGAGGAATGTTACGCGAGCAGAGGCGAAAGCTGCCAATACCCCCACCAGCACCCATCCCGCACGCATCGCGTATGGGTTCGGCGTTGTGGTATCGACGGTCGACGCGTCATGCTTGCGGCCGGCCACCATGGAGATGAAAATGTCCGCACCCAGAATTGCGAACTGGTAGATCAGGGTGATCGTGAAGCCGCGGCCGGCGTTCAGCAGCCCGCTCAAACCGGGGTTACCGTTCAGAAACCCATAGGCGAGCGTGAAGAACATGTAGCTGATCGTCGGGTGGGCAACGAGCAGCAGCCGCAGCATGTCCTTCTGGTAGGTCGCCGCCGTCAGCGAAATCAACGCACTGCCGATGGCGCAGAGGGGTACGACAAAGTCACCCGAGGCCACCCCTGAGAGAAGGCTCAGAAACACCGTTCCCCAGGAAACCAGGCGCACGAAGGTCGAGATCCGCGCCGACAGCAGGTCATAGCCCGGGGCGGGGCCGGAACGCGTCGCGGCGTCGCCTGGATTGGCAGGGTATACGGCCATTGGCGTCCCCGGTGATACTCGGCGAATCCTATAGCCGAGCGCAGTGCCAATCGCCAGCAATGAGCGGCCGCACCCAAAGGCAAAGCCGGGGCAGCACTGCCACCCGGGCCCCCACCGCAGGGGTTGCAGAGCTCAGAGGGAGCCAAGTTTTCGGAACGCGCAGGCGACCAGCGGGTTCTTTGTCTGCTGGTACTTTTCGAGCATCACCTGGTGCGGTTCGTGCCCGCTGCCGGGCGCAGGGTCGCCAGCCGATGCCTTCTGAGGTGGCGTTTCCTCCACTCCGCGACCTTCCAGGCAAGTCCGAAACCCTGCACGCGCTCTGGCGGCAGGCCATAGCCAAAGCCAAAGGCAATATGTCGGATATCACCCGAGCTCCTGGCATCGATCGGCCGACGCCCCGTGGCCGCTCGATCGGGAAACGCGCCACGGCCAGCCGTCACTAAAGTGCGAATCCCGGCCCTGCCATGGGGATCAGGTTCATCCGAATCGGCCTAAAAGCTTTGTCATGCGCCAATATCTCGAAATGCTCGGCGACGTGCTCGCCAACGGCTCCGATCGTCCCGACCGCACCGGCACCGGCACGCGGTCATTGTTCGGCTACCAGCTGCGCTTCGATCTCACCGAAGGCTTCCCGCTGGTCACCACCAAGAAGCTCCACATCAAGTCGATCGTCTACGAGCTGCTCTGGTTCCTGCGCGGGGAAACCAATGTCCGCTGGCTGCAGGAGCGTGGCGTGCGCATCTGGGATGAATGGGCCGACGAAAATGGCGATCTGGGGCCGGTATATGGCAGCCAGTGGCGCTCCTGGCCCGATGGCAAGGGTGGCACCATCGATCAGATCCGGAACGTGGTGCACTCGATCCGGACCAAGCCGGATTCCCGTCGCCACATCGTCACCGCATGGAACCCGGCCGAAGTCGATGACATGGCACTGCCGCCGTGCCACTGCCTTTTCCAGTTCTATGTGGCCGATGGCAAGCTGAGCTGCCAGCTTTACCAGCGCTCTGCCGATATCTTTCTGGGCGTCCCGTTCAATATCGCATCCTACGCGCTGCTAACCCATATGGTCGCGCAGGTGACCGGCCTAGAAGTGGGCGACTTCGTGCATTCCTTCGGCGACGTGCACCTTTACCACAACCATTTCGACCAGGCCCGGTTGCAGCTTTCGCGCGAGCCGCGGCCGCTTCCGCGCCTCACCATCAACCCGGATCGGAAGGACCTCTTCGAATTCACATTCGAGGATTTCATGATCACGGGCTATGATCCGCACCCACACATCAAGGCCGAGGTTGCCGTATGAGACCGCTCCTTCTCGCCGCACTTGCTCTGCCGCTTCTTGCGGCGCCCGCCTTCGCCAACGACACCATGAGCCAGCTCGGTACGGGCGGACTGATGTTCATCACCTCCGACAAGGTGACGATGACGTCCGAGGATCTGTACGTTTCTACCGACCATGTCCGGGTGAGATACGAGTTCACCAACACCGCCGATACCGACCAGACCTCGCTTGTGTCGTTCCCGCTTCCGGACATCACCGGCAGTGGCGACTTCATGGTCTCGGTGCCGGGCGATGACCCGGACAACCTGTTCAATTTCAAGACGACGTTCGATGGCCAGCCGGTCGACGCGACGCTGCATCAGTATGTCTTTGCGTTCGGCGTCGACTATTCCGATCTGCTGCGCGATCTGGGCGTGCCCTTCACGCCTTTCGGCAGCGCCACGATCGAAGCATTGAACGGCCTCAAGCCCGAGGACCAGCAGAAGCTGATGCATCTGGGTCTCGTCATCCCGATGGAATACGATTCCGGCTCGGGCATGCAGACCGACTACACCCCCGTGTGGACGTTGCGTTCCACCTACACCTGGGACGCGACGTTCAAGGCCGGCACCACGCATGAAGTGGTGCATAGCTACCAGCCGAGCGTCGGTGGCACCGTGGCCGTCACCTTCCTTGCGCCGCCCTACGACAACTACGATCCCGCCACCGAGTACAAGAAGAAGTACTGCACCGACGATAGCTTCGTGAACACGGTGAAGAAGACTTTGCCTGATCCGACGGAGCCCTATGGCGCGCCCTTCACCGAAATGTGGCTCAGCTATATCTGGTCAACCGGCGCCAACTGGAACGGCCCGATCGGCAAGTTCCGCCTCACCATCGACAAGGGCCGGCCGGAAAACCTCGTCTCCTTCTGCTGGGATGGCAAGGTGACCAAGACCTCGCCCACCACCTTCGAGATGGAAGCTACCGATTTCTATCCGCCCTGGGATCGGGAGCTCGAGATCCTGATCCTCAACCGCAACGATCCCGACCCCAATGTCGGCTGATCCGCGCCTTTCTGAACTCAGCGAAAAGGTCGCAGCAGTCTCCGATATCTACGCCGGGCGCTTCGACATTCGCCGCGATGACGACTGGTACCTCCTGAAGCCGCAGGAGGAATTGGGGGAACTCACGGCGGAAGTGCTGCGCGCATCCGGTCGGGCTCGCCGCCGAGACGGAACGCTGGGAGCGCAGCGGCTCGCCCTCGAGAACGAGGCCGCCGATCTGTTTGCCATGCTGCTGCTGTTCTGCCGCCACCAGGAAATCGACATCGCCGCAGCACTGGACCGGAAGTGGTTCAGGTACCTGCCGCCGTCTCCATCGTCCGACGGAACCGCCGCATGACCCTCAGCATTCGCCCCGCGACGCCCGCCGATACCGGCACCATCCTGTTTTTCATCCGAGAACTCGCCGAATACGAGAAGCTCCTGCACGAGGTCGTCGCCACCGAGGCCGACCTCGAGCGCGACCTCTTCGGCGCGAGCCCCAAGGTCTTCTGCGAACTTGCAGAAATCGACGGCAAGCCGGTCGGCTTCGCGCTCTGGTTCTACACCTATTCCACGTTCCAGGGTCGGCACGGGCTCTATCTGGAGGATCTCTATGTGCTGCCCGAAACCCGCGGGCAGGGCGTCGGAAAGGCGCTGCTCGTCGAACTTGCCCGCCGTTGCGTCCGGGAGGACCTCGGCCGCTACGAATGGTCGGTGCTCGATTGGAACGAGCCCTCCATCATCTTCTACAAGGCCCAGGGCGGGCGATTGATGACCGAATGGATCCGGGTCCGTGTCACCGGCCCCGCTCTCGAAAAGCTCGGCGCGCAATGAGCGTTGCCATCACGCTCATCGCCGCCATCGGCGAAAACCACGTCATCGGCGATGAGGGCCGCATCCCGTGGCGTTTGCCGTCCGATTTCGCGTTCTTCAAGTCCATGACGCTGGGCAAACCAGTCATCATGGGCCGCAAGACCTTCGAGTCGATCGGCAAGCCCTTGCCGGGCCGCACCAATCTCGTCGTCAGCCGCCAGCCCGGCTACCAGCCGGACGGCGTTATCGTCATCTCATCTCTCGAGGCCGCACTGGTGCATGCCCGCAATATTGCCACGGCGGAGAGCGCTGCCGAGGTCATGGTGGCCGGCGGCGGCGAGATCTATCGCGACGCTATGTCCCGTGCGGATCGCCTTGTGATCACGCATGTCGCGCTCGCGCCGGCAGGGGATGCGCGTTTTCCCGCAATCGACCCGGCGCTCTGGCAGGTCGTGGCAGAACCTCATGTGCAGCGCACCGAGCGGGACAGCGCCGATTTCTGCGTCAAAATCTACCATCGACGGCCACCCGCGTGACATTGATCACGGGGTAGGGCTTTCCTATATGTCTCGCAGCGTTACGAGAGCCGTGAAAGGAAGCAGATGCCCTGGGACAACAATACGGGTGGAGGGGGACGTACGCCCAATAATGGCGGCCCCTGGGGAAATGCGCCCGGTGGGGGGAATGGCGGAGGGGGCGGCGGCCGGCGAGGCGGCGGCACACCACCCAGTCTCGAGGACCTGCTGAGCCGCGGTCGCGATCAGTTCAAGGGCGGATTGCCGGGCGGTAGCCGCTGGGCGATCGTCGGTGGCATTGCGGCGCTTGCGGTGCTGTGGCTGTCCAACTCGGTCTATACCATCGAGCAGTCCGAAGTGGGCGTGAAGCTGCGTTTCGGTAAGCCGGTCGAGCTTTCAAATGCCGGCCTGCATCTCCTGCTTTGGCCCATCGAGTCCGTTGAACGCGTCAACCTGCTGGAAAACCGGACAGAGATCGGTTCCATGGCGGGCAGCGCCACACCGCAGGCCACCGAGGGCCAGATGCTCTCGGGTGACCAGAATATCGTCAATGTCGACTTCTCCGTGCTGTGGACCGTTTCGGATCCCGCGGCCTATCTGTTCAACGTGCGCGACCCGGACAGCCTGATCCGCGCCATCGGCGAGAGCGCCATGCGCGAAGTCGTCGGCCGCCGTCCTGCGCAGGATATCTTCCGCGACGACAAGACCGGCATCGCCAACGATGTGCTGCAGATCGTCCGCACCATCACCGACAGCTACAAGATGGGCGTCACCGTCTCGCAGGTCGCCATCGGACAGGCGGCACCGCCCGCCGAAGTGGCCGACGCGTTCAACGAAGTGCAGCGCGCCGAGCAGGACGAAGACCGCTTCCAGGAAGAAGCGCGCCAATACGCCAATACGCTCTTGGGTGAAGCTCGCGGTCAGGCCGCTCAGATCCGAGAAGACGCCGCAGCGTACAAGACCCGCGTCGTGCAGGAAGCACAGGGTGAGGCGGCTCGCTTCCTCTCCATCTACCAGCAATACGCCAATGCGCCCGACGTGACGCGCAAGCGTCTCTATCTCGAAACCATGGAAGAGGTACTGCGTGGCTCCGACAAGGTCGTCATCGACCCGTCGGCATCCGGGCAGGGGGGCGTCGTTCCCTATCTCCCGCTTCCTGAAATCAGGCCGCAGGCGACTTCGCCGGCCGGTACGACCACGAACACGACGGGGGCGAACTGACCATGAACCGCCTGATAGCACTCGGCGTTCTCGCCGTCGGCCTCATCTACATCTTCGTGTCGTCCATCTACGTGGTGAACGAGCGCGAGCAGGCCATCGTCACCCGCTTCGGTCAGATCATCGACGTGAAGACCGAGCCGGGCATGTACTTCAAGGTGCCCACCAATATCGTCGACAACGTCCAGATCATTGAAGACCGTCTGCTTCGCGCCGACGTGTCGAACATGAGCCTGCAGGTCTCCGACGGTAAGTTCTACATCGTCGACGCGTTCCTCACCTACCGCATCTCCGATCCGCGCCTGTTCCGGACCCGTGCCCAGGGCGAAATCCGCGTTGCGGAAGACCGCCTCACCACCCGCCTCAACTCGGCGCTGCGCGATGTCTATAGCCGGCGTGATTTCACTGCCGCCCTGTCGGACCAGCGCTCGGCGATGATGAACGAGGCGCGTGACATCATCCGTCCGGATATGTCTCCGCTCGGCATCGATGTCGTCGACGTGCGTATCCTGCGCACCGATCTCGACCCGAACGTGTCGGCCGACACGTTCAACCGAATGAAGGCAGAACGCCTTGCCGAGGCGGCCCTGCTGCGCGCCCGCGGCCAGGAAGCAAAGCGTACCGCGACCGCTATCGCGGATCGCCAGCGCACGGAAATCATCGCCGCCGCCCAGCGCGACGCCGAGATTCTCCGAGGCGAGGGCGAAGCCGAGCGCTCGGCCATCTTCGCCGCCGCCTATACCCGCGACCCGGACTTCTTCCAGTTCTACCGCTCGATGCAATCCTATCGTGCGGCACTGGGCGGCACCGGCACCACCATGGTGCTGTCGCCGAACTCGGAGTTCTTCCGCTTCTTCGAGAACGAGAACCCGGACAACGTCACGGTTGCTCCCGGCGCTGCAGCCGATATCCCGGTGACGCCGCTCATCGAGGCCCCGGCCGAGAGTACGCCTGTGCTCGATGCGCCGGCCGACGCAGCGACAACTCCGGCTGACGCCGCGACAACACCGGCTCCGGCCGAGGCGACGCCAGCCGCACCGGCCGCCGCTCCTGCAGCGGAGCCTGCACCGGCAACATCGCCGTAACAAGACTCGAAGCCGGCGCCTGTCCAATCGGGCAAGCGCCGGCTTCACCGCTTGTTGCGCATGCTTGCGCTGGACACCCGGCACGACTTCATTTCAACTGACCTCCAATGGCGAATACGTCGCGGAGGTTGAGTTGCTGAAAATCCTGGGGTTCATCCTCGCCATTTCGAGCTCGGTCGTCGCCACGGGCACATTCGCCAAGGGCCCCGATTCCGTAGCCGGTCTCGCCGAACAGCTCTCTCCCGCAGTCGTCAACATTTCGACCTCCCGCATGGTGCCGGGCGGCTTTGGCATGCCCTATCCCGAAGTGCCGGAAGGTTCCCCGCTGGGCGAACTGTTCGACAATCGCAACCCCAATAATGGCCGTGGCGAAACAGAGATGCAGGAGGCCCGCAGCCTCGGCTCGGGTTTCATCGTCTCGGCGGACGGCACCATCGTCACCAACAATCACGTCATCGAGGGCGCCACCGAGATCGAGATCTATTTCTCCGATGGCAGCCACAGGCCTGCGAAAATCCTTGGCGCCGACGACAAGATGGATCTCGCGGTCCTCAAGGTCGAGTCCGACACGCCGCTGCCCTTCGTATCCTTCGGCGACAGCGACAGTGCCAAGGTGGGCGATTGGGTCATGGCTATCGGCAACCCGTTCGGGCTGGGTGGTTCGGTCACGCTCGGCATCGTCTCGGCGCGCAACCGCGATATCCAGTCCGGCCCCTATGACCAGTTCATCCAGACCGATGCGGCCATCAACCAGGGCAATTCCGGCGGCCCGCTGTTCGATATGGAGGGCAAGGTCGTCGGCATCAACACTGCCATCATCTCCCAGGGTGGGTCTTCGCTCGGCATCGGCTTTGCCGTGCCCGGCAATCTCGCCAAGCCCGTGCTCGATCAGCTGGCCCAATATGGCGAAACCCGCCGCGGCTGGCTCGGCGTCGCCATTCAGGAGGTGAGCGAGGATATTGCCGCCTCGCTCGGGCTATCGAGCACTGCCGGCGCACTCGTCGTCGATGTCACCAAGGGCGGGCCCGCCGAGGGCAAGGTGCAGGTGGGCGACATCATCCTGCAGTTCGATGGCAAGCCCATAGCCCGCATGCGCGATCTGCCGCGTGTCGTCGCCGAAACCGCCGTCGGCAAGGCGGTGGCCGTCCGGCTCTACCGCAACGGCACCGACCAGATCCTCGATATCACCCTGGGCCGCCTCGAGGATGGCGAAAAGCTCATCGCGGCCAATTCCGGCGCGCCGGCCACCGACCAGCCCATCACCCCCGAGGCCCCGGCACCGGAGCCCGATCCAGCCGAGCCGACCAGCGAGGAACTCTCTCCGCCCGCCGCCTTGCCCGATCTCGTCGGCTTCGACATCGCCGTTCTCGATGAGGCGAGACGCGCCGAATATGGCCTCACGCCGGAAAGCTCCGGCCTCGTCGTCACCAATGTGCGCCTTGGCTCCGATGCGGAGGCGAAGGGCATGGTGCCCGGCCTCATCCTGACCGAGGTCAACCAGAAGCAGGTCGCTACCGCTGACGATGTCAACGCGCTTGTCGGCGCAGCGCGCGATGCCGGCCGCCCGGCGGTGCTCTTCAAGCTCACCGACGCCACCGGTGCCTCGCGGTTTGTCGCAGTGAAGCTGGGGTAGGGGCTGAAGCGGTAGGGCACTAGCGAGGCTGGATCGCACCGCCTCCTCGATGTCATCCCGGCGAAGGCCGGGATCCAACCTGGGGCATCCCCCCAGCCGCTAGGTGCCTGCGGGTACAATACAAGGACCTCATGCTGTGCTCCTCATAGTGAGCCCGTCGAACGACGAAGCTCGCTTGACGCACCAAGAACATCAGTTCTGGCAGACAACGGCGCAATGAGTTAGTTGATAATGCCCAATATTATGTGGTGGTGGGAATGTGCTAGGCCCTTTGGGCCTGCGCGAAGGGTTCATTATTGTGCTGCACGTGGCATTGGATGAGAGCGGTGATGGCGACGCAGAAAACGGCTACTTGGCCGTTGGTGGATACGTTTTCAAGTATCCGCAACAGCAGCAATTTCAGCGTCGCTGGCGTGCTATGCTTAAGAGATACGACCTTCCGTACTTCCACATGGTTGACTGCAACTCGAAAAGGGGCGTGTTTGCACATCTAACAGAGGACGAATGCGACAGATGCGCCAGACAGGCCATCGCTATTTCTCGCGAAACCATCTCTTTCGGTCATGCAGCAATTGTATCGCAACGTGTCTATAAAACGGTGCTACAAGATAATGGCTTCACGTGTGATGCATACAGTTTCCTCGCGTTTGTAGCCATTTCCCAGATAGCCAAATGGCGAAATGCCCATTCTCCAAAGAGAAGGATGAATCTCTGTATCGAGCATGGGCAGGAGAGCTACAGGCAGGCGCACACTATTTTGTCTGAGATGCTTTATGATCCGAGACTCAAAAGTAGATTTATGGTTGCGAGTCATTCATGGGTAAAGAAAGAAGAATCGGTTGAATGCCAGGCGGCTGATTTACTGTCATGGCACTTGCGAAGTGCTTACGTAAACAGAGAGAAGCGGAAAGGCACTAGGCGTGACTCCCTCGCGCTGATGGTTGGTCAGCCTGTTAACATAACTAATCTGGACCTTGTGCAGCTTGAAATACTGAGGTTAAAACTAGAACAAGCAAGCGGCAGCCTCCATAATGCTGCAAAGGCGATGCTGGAACCGCTGTTTCCGGCTATCGGCGACGTAATGTTGGAATAGTTCAACGCTGGCTCATGCCGATTCCCTACTGCCTACCCCCGCGCCAGCCATACCGGCCGCCTGATGCGGTAAAGCACATGCGGCCTGAGCTGGTGCCCCACGGGCACATCGGGATGCTCGAAGCTGCCATCGGGGTCGTGCACCATCCCGATCTTCTCCATCACCCTTCGGCTCGGCAGATTGCCCTCATAGGTGATGGCCACCACCTCATCGAGGCGCGCCGTCCCGAAGGCAAAGCGCAGCATCGCGAGCGCGGCCTCGGGCGCGTAGCCCTGGCCCCAGAATTCCTGTGCGATCTGCCAGCCGATCTCCACTTCCGGATGCCCGGGGATCGCTGCACGGATGTTTTCGTTGAAGGGCGCCATGCCCAGCATGCCCATGAAGGCGCCGTCTGATTTTCGCTCAAGCGCCAGGAAGCCAAAGCCGAACTGCTTGAGCCGAGCCCGGGCCCGGTCGATACCCATCGCAGCATCGAGCGGCGTCCCGAGGGCAGGGAAATAGCGCCGCACCACCGGGTCGCCGATCACTCTCGCATAGAGCGCCTTATCCTCGTCGCGCCACTCACGCAGCACCAGGCGCTCCGTTTCGAGCCTCACCTGACGATTTCCTCTTCCTCGTACCCTTGCAGGTAGAGCAATGCGGTCAGGTCGCCATGGTCGATCCGCACCTGCGCCTCGGCCGCGACATGCGGCTTTGCATGGATCGCGACACCCAGGCCCGCCGCCTTGATCATGTCGAGGTCGTTCGCCCCATCGCCCACGGCCAATGTCGCGCTCAGCGGCAGGTTACGTTGCTCGGCCAGAGTCCTGAGCCGGGTGAGCTTTGTGGTCTTGTCGACAATCGGGCTCGCCACCGTGCCGGTCAGTTGCTCGCCGTCGAATTCCAGCACATTGGCAATGGCCTCGTCGAAACCGATCCGCTTCGCGATATAGTCGGCAAAGAAGGTGAAGCCGCCCGAAACCAGCGAGGTATAGGCGCCGAACGCCCGCATCGTCTGCACCAGGGCCCGGCCGCCTGGCATCAGGGTGATGCGCTCGCGACGGATTTCCTCGATAACCTTGCGCTCGAGCCCCTTGATCAGGCTCACCCGGTGCCGGAGCGCCTCGGCGAAGTCGAGTTCGCCATTCATCGCCCGCTCGGTTATGCGCGCAACCTCGGCCTTTATGCCCACGGCGTCGGCCAGCTCGTCGATGCATTCCTGCTCGATCATGGTCGAATCCATATCGGCCACCAGCACGCCCTTGCGGCGGTGCTCGGAGCTGACCAGCCCGGCATCGACGGCGCGGCCGCCGATCTTGTCGCGGGCGATCGCAACCGGGTCCGGTGCCTTCGGCGCATGGATCTCGCAGGCAATCTTCTGGTGCAGCCAGTTGATCTCGCCACCGGTTTCGTGGTGGATCGCGCCGACCAGCTGGTAGTCGAGCGCCGGATCGGCAGGGTTGGCAATGAGGCACAGTACCGGCATGAACCCTCGCATAAGGCCTTGAGCGGATGGCAGGAAGCCCCCGAAAACGTGCGGTCCTGATAGCGGGTCCCACCGCCAGCGGCAAGTCGGCGCTCGCCCTGCGCCTCGCCCGAGAGCGCGGCGCCATCATCGTCAACACAGATGCGCTGCAGGTCTACTCGACGCTTCGCATTATCACCGCGCGTCCCTCCGATGATGATCTGGCGCTTGCGCCTCATCGGCATTACGGCACCGTCGATCCGTCACGGCGCTACTCCACCGGCGATTGGGCCCGCGATGTATCCCTGATACGCGACGAGGAGCAGGGCAGGGTGCTGATTTTCGTTGGCGGCACGGGCCTCTATTTTGAAACCCTCACCCGCGGTTTCGCAGACGTGCCCGAGGTCCCGGCCGCTGTCGTTGCCACCATCGAGGCCGAAGTGCTCGCCCTTGATCGCGATGGCCGCGCCCGCCTCATGGCGGCGCGCGATCCTGTGATCGCCGCGCGCCTTGCCGAGCCCGATCCGCAGCGCGTCACCCGTGCCCTTGCCGTGCTTGCCGCCACCGGCCGCTCCCTCGCCAGCTTCCAGGACGCGCCGCAGCCACCGCTGCTGCAGGACTGGGAGCTCGAACGGCTCGTTCTCAACCCGAACCGAGACATCCTGCGCGATCGGATCGCGCACCGTTACCGTTCCATGCTGGAAAATGGCGCCATCGCCGAAGTCGAGGCGCTGCTTGCGCTTGGGCTCGATCCGTCGCTACCGGCCATGAAGGCCATCGGCGTGCCGGAGATTTCCGCCATGCTGCGCGGCGGACTCCCCGCGGCCGAAGCGGTCGAGCGCGCCATCATCGCCACTCGTCAATATGCCAAGCGCCAGCGCACCTGGTTCCGCGGCCGCATGGCGGACTGGAAATGGGTTGAGGCCAACTGAGGCTGCCACCTCCTCGATGTCACCCCGGCGAATGCCGGGGCCCATCCTGAGATTGCTCCCTACGCCGCAAGGTCTCACATCGGAGGTTGGATGCCAGCCTGCGCCGGCATGACACTATGGAGTGTTGGCTCCTCATGGTGAGCTTGTCGAACCACGAGGAGCGGGCACGGCGCTCCCTAAACCGCCAGCCGTCCCAGATGCAGCCTCTCGCGCATGGCAAACCGCACCGTCAGCGCCACCGCAACGGCACCCAGCCCGGCGGCCAGCCCGTACCAGATGCCCATGCCGCCCAAGCCGAACACGAAACCGGCGATATAGGAGGTCGGGAACCCGACGCCCCAATAGCCGACCAGCGCAATCACGAGCGGCATCCGCGTGTCGGAGATGCCGCGCAGCGCCGCGGCCATCGCCACCTGACCGCCATCGGCCAGTTGATAGAGCGCTGCCACGCTGAGGAAAGTCGCGGCCATGCTGAGCGGGCGCATGTTCTCTGCCACCGTCCCGTCGAGGAAAAGGCCGACCAGCTGATGCGGAAACAGCACCATCAGGAGCGCCGTGCTCGACATGAAGGCCAGCGTTACGCCAAAAGCGGTCCAGCCCGCTATGCCCACGCCGTGCCGGTCGCCTTGCCCAAGCGCCAGGCCCACGCGCACCGTCGTCGCCTGGCTCAGGCCGAGCGGCACCATGAAGGCCGTGGCCGAAAGCTGCAGGGCGACTGCGTGCGCTGCCACCTCAGCTTCGCCGATCCAGCCCTGCAGCAGCGAGGCGCAGGTGAAGAGGCTGACTTCGGCCAGAAGCATGAGGCCGATCGGCAGTCCGATCTTCAGCAATTGCAGAAAAGCGGGCAGGTCCGGGGCGGATAGCCGCGCGAAGATGTGGAACCGCCGGTGTCGCTTGTGCAGCACGATATAGGCCACCATCATCAGCAGCATCACCACGTTCACCAGGGTGGTCGCGATGCCGGCCCCCGCCAGTTCAAGCCGCGGAAAGCCGAAATTGCCAAATATGAGCGCGTAGTTGAACAGCACGTTGAGCGGAATGCCGGCGAGCGTGATCACGAGGATCACCCGCGTCGCCCCGAGCGCCGAGAGGAACGAGCGCAGCACCACGATCATGAAGGCCGGCACGAACAGCCAGACGGCGGTGTGCACGAAGCTTTCCGCCATCGCCGACAGCTCCGGATCCTGCCCGATGGCGAGGTAGATCGGCTTGATGTTCCACGCGAGCGGCAGCAGCAGCGCCACCAGCGCCAGGCTCAGCCACAGGCCCATCTGCACGGTCTTGCGGATGGCGCGCAGATTGCCCGAGCCGCGCGCCTGCGCCACGAGCGGCGCCACTGCACTGGTCACGCCGACGCCGAACAGCTGGATGCCGACAAACAGCGCATTGGCCAGCGTCGCGGCCGCGAGATACTTGCTGCCCAGCCAGCCGATCATGATCACGTCGGTGGTGAACAGCGCGTTCTGTGCCAGTTGCGCCAGAACCAGCGGCCACCCGAGCCGCAGCAACTCCTTGAGTTCGCCGCGCACCGTGTGCCTGGGCGTACCCGTGGCCGTGCTCGCTATGTCCGCCATGATCGTTTCTTTCAAACTCGCGGGCGGAGCCATAGCTGCGTTCGCGTGCCGTGCCTAGTACGGCGCAAACACGTCGGTTCAGCGGAACCTCTGCCGGTGCATTCGCATTTCCCGCTTGGAATTGCGTATCCACCCCTCGGAGATTGTCACATGTTGAAGTCCACTACCCTCGCTGCCGCCCTTGTCGCCACGCTCTCGCTGGGTGCCTGCTCCACCACCGAAAAGTCCGCCGCCGTCGGGTCGTTTGCTGGCGCCGCGATTGGCGGCGCATCGACCGGCACCGTCGGTGGCGCGCTGGTGGGCGCCACCATCGGCGGCATCACCGGCGCTGTCGCGGGCGAACTGATCGGCCGCTATGACCGGGATCCGACGCAGTGCGTGTGGGAAGACAGTCGCGGGCGTCGCTACCTCGCCGCCTGTGCGCCGCGCGGCTGACACCGTTTTCCGCCTCGCTGCCTCGCGCCCTCGGATCTCGCAAGAGTCCGGGGGCGTCTTTGTGCGTAGCTGACACCGGTGGTACCGACTCGGGGCTTGCGCTAGTTTCCACCAGGGAATGCAGGGGGCTTATTGTGGAATTCATCATCGGATTGCTGATCTTCATCCATGTCGTCGCGTTCATCGCGGGCGGCGCAAACTCCGTCATCCATCCGATCATCGACCCACGGATGGCAAGTGCCGCTCCCGCTGCGCGCGATGCCTATATCGCGCTGCGCAACACGCTCGCCGTGGTCGGACGCTACGCCATGATC
>CAYPYV010000037.1:0-21606 GCA_964414845.1 uncultured Devosia sp.
GCCCAGCCGCCGCCCAGCGCCTTGGCGAGCGTGACATAAGCGGTGGCGAGCGTTGCGTCCGACTGCGCCAGCGCGTCCTGCGCCGATTGTAGCGACGCTTGTGATGTCAGCACATCGGAATAGTCGGCCGACCCCGCCTTGTAGAGCGACTGCGACAGCTCCTGCGCCTTGGCGTAGGAGGCAACGGCGGCGGCAAGCGCCTGCCGACGGGTTCTCTCCTTCGAATAGGCGACGAGTGCATCCTCGACATCCTGCACCGCCGAAAGCACGGTGGCGCGATAGGAAAGATAGGCCGATTTCGCGTTCGACTTGGAGAGATCGACACTGCCCGTCAGCTTGTCGCGGTTGAAGATCGGCAGGCTGATGGTCGGGAGGAACGACCAGCTCGACACATCGCCCGTGGTCGAAAGCGTGCCGCCGAGGCTGAGACTCGGATAGAGTGCCGCTTCCGAAATACCGATCTGCGCCACGGCTGCTGCTAGGCTGCGCTCCGCCTCGCGCACATCTGGCCGGTTGCGCAGGAGGTCGGCGGGAATGCCTGCGCCGATTCCCTTCTTCACGGTGGGGATTGGGCCAGTGCCGCCGAGCCGGCCCTTGAGCGCCGCCGGTTCCTTGCCCAGCAGCACCGCCAGCGCGTTGATCGACTGCTGCAGTGCCACTTCGAGCGAGGGGATCGATGCCGCCGTGGTCTGCGACTGTCCCTGCGATTGGGCCACCGCGAGCGCCGTCGAGGCTCCGGCCTCATAGCGCTTCTGCACCACGCCGGTGGTCTCCTGCTGCGTATGCAGCGAGGCTTTCGCCAGTACCAGTCGCCGCTGATAGGTGCGGATGTTCACATAGGTACGAGCGATGTCGCCGATCAGCGTCAGCCGGGCCTCGTTGGCGCCCTCCACTGCTGCATCGATATTGGCCCGCTGCACGGCCTTGTTCCTGCTGGCCTTGCCGAAGAAGTCGACTTCCCAGCTCGCGTCGATGCTGGCGCTGCGGCTATGCGTGACGCTGCCCGCATTGTCGAACACGCCCGATGCTGATGCCGAGATACTGCCATTGACGCTCGGATCGTACGCAACCCCGTTGACCCGCGCCGAAGCCCGCGCCGTTTCGATTTTCTCCAGCGCCTGCAGGACGGTGAGGTTCTGCGCCAGGCCCTCTTCTATGAGGCTATCGAGCATCTTGTCGCCAAAGGCCCCCCACCAGCGGGTCTCGGCGGTCACGGCCGGCCCGGCGCTGCCCTTTTGCGCATAGGCGCTCGAAAGCGTGATCTGGGGCTGGGCATAGTCCATCCCCAGTGTCGAGCAGCCGGCGAGCAGCACCACGAGGCTGGTGGATACGAGTGGCCGGGCGAGGCCGGAAATCTTGATGAGCATGGCGAAACCTTGCGGGGTCGGGAAGAGGGGAGCTGGAAAGGCGTCCGCCGGGATGTGCCCCCGGCGGACGTTGAACGTTTGTGTCAGGTGGAAGCGGGCGCTCTTCGTGCAGCTCGACGCCAGCCGCCATTGATGAGGAAGAAGAACAGCGGCACGAAGAAGATGCCGAGCAGCGTGCCGGTGAGCGTGCCCCCCACCACTCCGACGCCAATGGCGTTCTGCGCTCCCGAGCCGGCACCCGTGGCGGTCGCGAGCGGCAGCACGCCGAGCAGGAAGGCGATGGACGTCATCGCGATCGGCCGAATCCGCAGGCGTGCCGCCGTGAGGATTGCATCGAGCGCCGTCTTGCCCGCCGCGATCTGGTCACGCGCAAACTCGACGATCAGGATGGCATTCTTGGCTGACAACCCCATCGTCGTCAGCATGCCGACCTTGAAGTAGACGTCGTTGGACTGGCCGAACAGCGATGCTGCCACCAGGGCCCCGAACAGGCCGACCGGTACCGCGAGGATCACCGAGAACGGAATGGTCCAGCTCTCGTAGAGTGCCGCAAGGCACAGGAAGACCACGAGGATGCAGACGCCATAGAGCAGGAAGGCCTGCGACCCCGAAAGCCGTTCCTGGTACGAGAGGCCGGTCCACCCGGCGGTATATCCCCCGCCAAGCCCGGTCACCATCGCTTCCATCTTGTCCATTGCCGCGCCCGAACTGACACCGCTGCCGGCCGTGCCGCTGATGGTGATGGAGCGCACCCCGTTGAACCGCGACAGCGTCGCGGGGTTCTGCTGCCATTGCAGCGTCGTGAAGGACGAGAATGGCACCAGCTCGCCGGAGCTGTTCTTGGCATACCATTGCTTGATGTCGTCGGGCTGCATCCGGTAGGGCGCATCGGCCTGCACGATCACCGGCTTGATGTCGCCGTTCTGGATGAAGTCGTTGACGTGATAACCCGCGAACGCCACCTGCAATATGGCGTTCGCCGCCTGGATGTCGACGCCCAGTGCCCCGGCCTTCTCGAGGTCGATCGCCACCTTCAGCTGGCTGTCGAGCTGGCCGGTATTGCCACGGACATTCGCCACCTCGCGGGTCCCCTGTGCCTGTTGCGCCAGCCGGTTGCTGGCCGCATTCAGCGCCTCCGACCCGTTACCGGCCGAATCCAGCATCACCAGGTCGAAGCCACCGGACTGGCCGAGGCCCTGGATGGCGGGCGGGGCAAGCGTGAAGATCTGCGCGTCGCGCATCTGCCCCAGCGACATCAGCGCCCGCATGGCGATGGCCTTCGCCGACTGTTGACCCTTGCTGCGATGCGCCCAGTCTTTGAGCCGCACGAAGGCAAGCGCGTAATTGTCGCCCGAGCCGCTGAACGAGAAGCCCAGCGCACTGAACACGGCGTCGACATTCTGCTCTTCCTTGGTCAGGAAGTAGCTTTCGACCTGCTGCAGCACGGCCTTGGTCCGGTCGGCGCTGGCGCCGTTCGGCAGCTGGATCGATGTGATCAGCACGCCCTGGTCTTCCTCGGGAATGAACGAGGTCGGCAGCTGCATGTAGACCCAGACCGCGCCACCCACGAGCACGAGGAACAGCACGATCATGCGCACTGGCCTGACGACCATGTACCCGACTGTCTTCACATAGCCGTTCGTCGTGGCGGCGAACCCGGTATTGAACCAGCCGAACAGGTTGAAGCGGCGCTTTCCATCGTGTGGCTTCAGCATCAGCGCGCAAAGTGCCGGCGTCAGCACGATCGCCACCAGCACCGAAAGCACCATGGCGCTCGCGATCGTGATCGAGAACTGCCGGTAGATGACCCCCACCGAGCCCGAGAAGAACGCCATCGGCAGGAACACGGCGCACAGCACCGCCACGATGCCGATCAGGGCGCCGGTGATTTCGCCCATGGACTTCTCCGTCGCTTCGCGCGGCGAGAGATGCTCCTCGGACATGATGCGCTCGACATTCTCCACCACCACGATGGCATCATCGACGAGCAGGCCGATGGCGAGCACCATGGCGAACATGGTCAGCGTGTTGATCGAATAGCCGAACACCGCCAGCACGCCGAATGTACCGAGCATCACCACTGGCACGGCGATCATCGGGATCAATGTCGCCCGCCAGTTCTGGAGGAAAACCAGCAGCACCACGAAGACCAGCACGATGGCTTCGATCAACGTTTCGACCACCTTCTCGATCGAGAGGACCACGAAGGGCGTCGTCTCGTAGGGATAGGCGATCTCGATGCCCTCTGGCAGCGAGCCCTGGAGCTTGTCGATCTCGGCATGTACGGCGTTGGCGGTATTGATCGCGTTGGCGCCGCTGGCGAGCAGCACGCCGAAGCCCGCCGAGGCATGGCCATTATAGCGGGAGCTGGAGCCGTAGGTTTCCTGCCCGAGTTCAACCCGTGCCACGTCCCTCAGCCGCACCGTCGAACCGTCGGTCGCGGAGGCGAGGATGACGTTCTCGAACTGCGCCACGGTCTTGAGCGTTGTCTGCGCCGTGATCGTCGCCCGCAATTGCTGCCCCGCCACCGTCGGCGACGAGCCGATCGAGCCGGCCGAAACCTGCACGTTCTGCTTCTGGATGGCAGCGGTCACATCGGCTGTGGTGAGCCCGTACTTGGCGAGCAGCAGCGGGTCGAGCCAGATCCGCATCGCGTAGCCCGAGCCGAACAGCCGTACGCTGCCCACGCCTTGGACGCGCTTGATCTGCGGCTCGATCGTGGTTGTCATGATGTTGCCGAGTTCAGCGGTGGTGAAGCGGTCGTCATTGGAGACGATCGCGCCGACCATCAGGATGCTGGTCACCGAGCGGCTCACCGAAATGCCCGCTGTCCGCACCGTGTCCGGCAGCTGGTTTTCCACCAGCGCCAGCTTGTTCTGCACCTGCACCTGCGCAATGTCCGGGTCGACGCCCGAGCCGAAGGTCAGGCTGATCGAGGACGAGGCGCTCGATGAGGTGCTCTCCATATAGAGCAGGTCGGAAAGACCGGTCATGCCGTTCTCGATGACCGTGGTCACCGCATTTTCGACGGCTTCGGCGTTTGCGCCGGTATAGCTCGCCGATATCTGGATCGTGGTCGGTGCAATCTCCGGATATTGCGAGATGGGCAGGGTAAAAATCCCGACAAGCCCGGCGAGACACACCACGATTGCAACGACGATCGCAAAGATCGGCCGTCGGATGAAGAAGCTCGCGAGCGAGCGCCGTGGCGCCGCCGCCGCGCTTGCGACGAAGTCGGTCACGCTCATGGTTTGGCTCCCGCACTGCCCGTTGCCGGCCCGCCCGCTGCCGGCGCACTGGCGCCGGCCCCGGCCATAGCCGCTGCGGTGGCGGCCAAGTCGGCGGCAAGGTCCTGGTAGACCACGCCGTCATCGGAGATCGTGACTTCGGCGGGTATGACGCTGGCCCCATCCGAAATCTTCTGGAGCCCGTCGACGATCAGCTTGTCACCGGCTGCGATGCCCTTGGTCACGACCCAGGCATGCGCATATTCCTCGCCGGTCGACAGCTCACGCTTCTCCACCTTGTTCTCGGCCGTGACGAAATAGGCCGTCGGGTTCCCGCTGGCGTCGAAGCTGACGGCCCGCTGCGGCACCAGGAACACGTCCTGTAGCTGGCCAAGCTCCATCTGCGCCCTGACGAACATGCCCGGCAGCAGCACATGTTGCGGATTGGGGAAGGTCGCGCGCAGCGTCATCGTGCCGGTGCTCTCGCTCACCACGAAATCCGCGCTCGAGATCGTGCCCGTCTGGTCGAAACCGCTGCCATCGTCGAGCGTCAGCGTCACCTTGGGTGCCTTTGGCGGCGTGCCTGTTGCGCCCGCCTCCATCCGCAACGCGAGGAGATTGTCGTAGCTCTCCGCCAGCGTGACATAGATCGGGTCGGTCATCCTGATCGTGGTCATCGCTGCTGACTGGCTGGCGGTCACAAGCTGCCCGATTTCGGTATTCACCGTGCCGACCGTTCCGGAAATCGGTGCGGTCACCTGCGTTTCGGAGAGCGTGATCTTCGCCTGTGCCAGCTGGGCTTTCGCCGATTCGACGGACGCCCTGGCCTGCAGCAGTTCGGCATTGGCAGTGTCGAGGTCGCTCTGCGCCACCCCGCCGGTCCCCACCAGCTTCTGGTAGCGGTCTGCCTTGCTCTGGGCATTGGGCAAGGCTGCCTCAGCACTCGCGAGTGCTGCCTGTGCGGCATCCACCTGCGCCTTGGAGACGGCATCGTCTATGGTGAACAGCACGTCACCCTTGGTGACGGTCTGGCCTTCCGTCACGCTCACTGACGTGATGATGCCGCCCACCTGCGGGCGCACTTCCGCGCTCGAATAGGCGACGACACGTGCAGGAAGGGTGCGGGTCTGTGGTACGGTCTGGGGCTTCAGCACCACATAACCGACCTTGGCCGGCATGGCCATTCCGGCCATGCCGCCGGGCATGCCTTGGGCCAGCGCTGCGGGTGCTAGGCTCAAGATGGGGACGCAGAGGACTGCGCCCTTCAACAGGGCGTGTTTCATCGTGGCTCCTTCGGTGAGGGCGTTCGTCTTGGGGGGCGGGTTCAATTGGCGCTATGGCGCGTGTCCGACCGTTTGAACGGCCGGGGAAGGGAATCAGTCTGCCGGAATGCCCTCGCGGGTTCCCGCCGCCCGGTGCCCTGGCTCCCTGATGATGCCGGCCAGGGCCTTGAGTCCGTCCCGCACAGCAGCGGGCAGGTCGAAGTCCGGCGATTGGAACCAGCGCTCGATCGTCCGGCGATTGGCGCCCAGCACAGCGCCCGCAAGCACGGCGCAGGTGGGATCGTCCTTCTCCCGTCCGAGCCGGATGGCGAGTACGTCCTGCAAATGGCGGTCGAATTTGAGGAACTCTGCACGCTGCAGAGGCAGGAGGCGCGGATGGCTGAACAGCAGGTCGCGCATCAGCGGACCCAGCCATGGGCTGTGCTGCAGCAGCGCCGCATGGGCGGCCATCAAGTCCCCCAGGTCGGACATGACATCGCCCGGTGCCGCGAGGAACTTCACCACCGCCTCGGGGGGCAGCGGATCGGGAGCCACGACGAAAACCGCTTCCTTGAACGGAAAGTAATTGTGGAACGTGCGGATGCTGATCCCCGCGGCATCGCAGATGGCCTCGTTGGTCACGTTCTCGGCACCGCGGCTCACTGCCAGTTCCAGTGCCGCGCGCTGTATCAGCGCCCTGGTTTCACGTTTCTGACGTTCCCTGAGGTTCATTTTTGCCTTGCCAGGAATGCACAAATTGCACGATGCGCAACTTGTGCCGCATAATTATCTTGATCGTCAAGTTAAATTCGCCAGCACTTCGGTCTAGGGCCAGCACGTGGGCCATGCGCTCAAGGCACGCGTCGGGACCGCAGGGGTTGAAGAGCGCTGCGGACATTCGTCGTCGGGTAGTGGCACGCCGCACGTCCTGGCCTGCACAAGTCGGCTTTTCTCTCGAACCGTAAAATGGTCTAGCTCACCCAGGAAGGTCTGCCGCCAGCGGAGTACGACATTGCAGGGTATCGAGCTGTCCCGCCGTTTCTATCACGAGGTGATCTCGCCCTGGCTTGCTGCCATCCGCCCGGGGCTGGTTCATGCGGCTGCCCTTGTCGGCTACGGTTCCGAACTGCTTGGCTTCGATGACGAAACCTCGCGCGACCATAACTGGGGCCCACGGGTCCTGGTTTTCCTGTCGCCCGACGATTTCGCCGCCCATGCCGACGCTCTCTTCGCCGCTTTTGCCGCGTCCATGCCGTCCGAGTTTCTCGGTGAGCCCATCGGCTGGCGCAGTCGCCCGCATCCGCCGGCATCCGGCCCCGAGGAGAGGGGCGATCTGGCGCATGGCCTCGAACTGGTCACCCTGCGCGCCTTCACCCGCCGAATGCTCGGGCGCGCCGACCTCGCCGATCTGACTCCGCTGGATTGGCTCGGTCTCGCCGAGCAGCGGCTATTGGTCTTTACCGCCGGCGCCGTCTTCCACGATGGGACTGGCGAGCTCACCGCCGCGCGGGCGAGCATCGGCTGGTATCCGCGCGATATCTGGCTCTACAAGCTGGCCTGCCAGTGGCGGCGCATTGCCGAGGAGCAGGCCTTTGTCGGGCGTGCAGGCCAGGTGGGGGATGATCTGGGCTCCCGCATCGAGGCGGCTCGCATGGTGCGCGAAGCCATGCGTCTCGCTTTTCTTCTCGAGCGGCGCTATGCGCCCTATCCCAAGTGGTTCGGCTCCGGCTTTGCCCGCCTGCCCATCGCCCACGATCTGGCGCCCCTGCTGCATGCCGCGTTGGGCGCGCCGGACTGGCATGAGCGGCAGGACGCCCTGGCAAAGGCCTATCTGTTGCTTGCCCGGCGGCAACAGTCCCAAGGTCTTGGGGCGCCGTTCGCCCCCCGCATCGGTCCCTACTTCACCCGGCCGTTCACAACCATCAATGCCGACGACATCATCACGGCGACCCGCTCGGCGATCGTCGATCCCCGGGTCGCGGCGCTTCCCGTCATCGGCGCGCTCGACCAGATCACCGACAACACCCCGCTCCTCGAGGATCCGAGCAGGGCAAAAGGCATGATCACCAGCCTGTACGCTGCGTCTCAGCCGTAGCGGATCTCGTCGAACCGGGCATCGCGCCCATCATAAAGCAGCAGCCTGCCCACCAGCGGCGTCCCCAGCCCGGTGATGAGCTTGATGGCCTCCATCGCCATCAGCGTGCCGATCACGCCGGTGACAGCCCCAAGCACGCCGACGACCTCGCAGGCCGGCAGGTCGTCCGGGTCCGGCCGCTCCGGGTAGAGATCGGTGAATCCCGGTCCTCCGGGTACGAACACCGTCACCTGCCCGTCGAACATCGAGACCGCCCCGGAGACCAGCGGCTTTCCCGCCGCCTTGGCTGCGGACGCGACCACGGCGCGGGTATCGAAATTGTCCGTGCCGTCGATCACCAGGTCATAGCCCTCGATCACCGCGGCCGCGTTCAGAGGTCCGATCCGCTCGGGATAGGCCAGGAAGTCGACATGCGGGTTGAGCGCAGCAACAAAACGTTCCGCGCTTTCGACCTTTGCGGCTCCGGCCGCATCCGTCCGGTGGATGACCTGCCGCTGCAGGTTCGAGAGCGATACGGTGTCGTGGTCAACCACCGCGAGCGTGCCAATGCCGGCTGCTGCGAGATAGGCGATCACCGGGCTGCCGAGACCCCCCGCACCCACCACCAGCACGCGTGCCGCCTTGAGCTTCTGCTGCCCTTGTCCGCCCACACCCTTGAGCACGATATGGCGGGCATAGCGCCGCGTCTCGTCCTTGCTCAGCATGGGCCTCGTCTCCGGTGGTCAGAACCCGTTCATCATTGTGCAGTGGGCACGGCAATAAAGCGGCGGCTAGGGCCCTCGAAGCCAAGCGAATAGACCGAAATGATTGCCACTGCGGGCTCACCGCCGAACGGCGCGACAATACCGAAAATGCGGTAGTCTATCGGGCAATTCCGCGAGGCGGGAATTGCGCTGTCGCGATGTAGCTCTATGCCGCTCTGCTGCAGCGCAAAGCCCATAAAGGGCATATCTGGCTGCTCCGGGCAGCCCTTGGGGAGCGGAAGCGCTAGCGTATCGAGTGTGATCACGCGAACATCGCGTGGCATATCAAGGCCATAGCCCGGCCCGCCATAGGCAAGCGACTTGCCGTCCATTGGTTCACCGTCGCCATTGAGCGCGATGAATTCCGCCGGGACACTGATGCCCACATCGTCCATCGGACCCTTGGCCAGCGCCAGGGCTGTGCCGCGGGCTTCGGAAAGCGCGACGGTCTCGTCATCGATCCGGGCCCTGAACGGTGCGCCAGGCACCCATTTATCTGTCGCAAGATCAATGACTTGTATGCTGGAATACGGGAAACCGGAGCCGTCCTGTACGCCGAACTCCTCGAAGGCGAAGTAGCGTCCGTCCTCGGAGAACCCGAGCAGCGAAATGCTGGCGCGGTCGCCCGCAAGCGCTGGCGTCAGCAGCGACAGCCCCAGCGCGAGCGCCGTTGCGAAAAACCTAAACCCCTGTGGAGCCATGGCCTTTTTCTCCCCGCTCGGTGGCGTCCAGCGTCTCGAGCTCGACAAGGCTCACCGCCGATACCGCCGCCACCACCAGTTGCGCGATGCGGTCGCCGCGGCGAAATTCCACCGGCGCCGGGCCATGATTGATCAGCTGCACCTTGATCTCGCCGCGATAGTCCGCGTCCACCGTTCCAGGGCTATTGAGCACCGTGATGCCATGACGCGCCGCAAGGCCGGACCTGGGGCGCACCTGCGCCTCGTAACCTTCTGGCAATGCGATGGAAAGTCCGGTCGGCACCAGCCGGTACTCGCCTGGCGAGAGGATCAGCACCTCATTGAATCCGAGCGCGGCCGGCAGATCTAGCCCGGCCGCTCCCGCGCTTTGCTGCCGGGGGAGTTCGAGCCCCCGGCCATGATCGAGCCAGCGCAATCCAACCCTGACCCGATCCGTCATTCAAAGCCTCAATTGGTGTCGACCACAGCGTAGAGTTCGGGCGGAAGCTGCGCGCTGCCGTCGAACAAGCTGCTGAACGGTATTACGATTTCAGCCGAAGTACCATCGCTGGAAAGCGTCATGTTGGTGTCCGTCACCTTCTTGCCCTTGATGCGGATGGTGGCGTTGTGACCATCGAAATAGGTCTTCATCATCGCCATCTGCTGGGCGTCCTGGCCCTCGGTCACCTGGCTGGTCATCTGATCGGTCTTGAACGACACTTTCACCACGCCCGGGCTCACGACCGTGAAGACCGCTTCCTCGTTCGGGCCGTTGCCACCTTCGGTGAGCGAGGCGAAATCACCTTCCTTCACCGACGTACAGGTGCCGCTGCCATCGGCGTTCTCAACCAGAACGTCGCCTTCTTCCTTGCAGAAATCCGAGGTCGGATCAGTGCCGGCGGCGGCCGCATCCGAGCCGCCCGACGCAGCTGCCGCTTCCACCATCTGCTTGATCATCGGGTAGAATTCCTTGCCGATGGTCACGCTGGTCGTGGCCTTGCCAGTGGTTTCGGACTGAATGTCGAGCTCGGTGCTCACATCCATGCAAGCGGCCAAGGTGCCGGTGAGTGCGACGACTGCCGCGAGCTTGGCGAGTGCGGAGAACTTCATTTGGACTGTCCCTCAACAGGTCGTTTGCCGCCTGCCCCTGCAGATGCGGCCGATGTCCCCGCCGCAATATCGCCGTCCAAATGAATGGCGGCTGAACCACTCAGCTGGTCAGCAGTCGCCAGAACAGGGCAAGGAAGGCCACGAGCAGCATCCAGAAGCCGGCAATTTTGGCGAACCGGTCGAACCGCCGCTCGGAAACCGACGCACCCGCCCGCCAGGTGTCGAGCGCCGCCTCAGCCTTGTCGATCAGCGCGGGCAGCCTGCCCATGGCCGCGGCTCCACGCTCAAGATGCTCGCCCAGTTCCTCGAGTCGCCCGATCGGACCGGCGGAGCGGCGCACCCAGTCGCCCACTACCGGCTCACTCACCGTCCAGATATCGAGGTCTGGGTCGAGCATGCGCGACACGCCCTCCACCAGCACCATGGATTTCTGCAGCAGGATCAGTTCTGGTCGCGTCTTCATCTCGAAGAGCTCGGTGGTCGCGAACAACTGTCCCAGCACCCGGCTCATCTCAATCTCGGAGGCCGAGCGACCATGCAGCGGTTCGCCGATCGCCCGGAGTGCCAGCGTGAATTCGTCAACCGACTGGTGCGCCGGCACATAGCCGATCTCGAAATGCCGCTCGGCGATCCGCCGGTAATCGCGGGTGATAAAGCCATAGAGAATTTCCGCCAGGAAGCGACGCTCCCGCTTCCCAAGCCGCCCCATGATGCCGAAGTCGACCGCGATGACCTCGCTGGTCCGAGGGTCGGCAAAGAGGTTGCCCGGATGCAGGTCGGCGTGGAAGTAGCCGTCGCGCATCGCGTGCCTGAGAAAGGACTGCAGCAGGTTGCGCGCCAGCTCCTTGCGGTCGACCCCGGCTGCATCGAGCGCTGCCAGGTCGCGCACCGGAATGCCATCCACCCATGATGTGGTGAGCACGTTGGTCGCGCCATGATCCCAGAACACCCGCGGGATGCGGAAACCCTTATCTTCCTTGATGTTCTCGGCCATCTCGGAGATGGCGGCAGCCTCCAGGCGCAGGTTGAGTTCGAGCCGTGCTGAACGGTCCAGCGTGCGAACGATTTCCACGGGTCGCAGGCGTCTGAGACGAGGCACCAGGCCTTCCATCAGTCGCGCGCCGGCATACTGGCTTTCGATGTCGGCATGGAAGCGCTCCGCAACACCGGGGCGCAAGACCTTCACCGCCACTCTGTGCCGCCCATTTCTGTCGGTCAGCACGGCGCGATGGACCTGCGCGATCGAGGCGGCTGCGATCGGTGGCGAGATCTCGGTCAGGTCTGCGGCGCGTGCTCCGAGCCCCTCTGTGAGGATTGCAGGCACCAGCGCGGGATCGAACGGCTCCATTCGGTCCTGCAATTGCGACAGGTCCGCTGCGACGGTCGCGCCGACAATGTCGGGTCGGGTCGCCAGGGTTTGGCCGAACTTCACATAGGTCGGGCCAAGCTTGTTCAGGGCGCGGGTCAGCCGCTCCACGCGCCCGGTCTCCTTGAGTTCCCGCCGTTCGATCAACCGGCCGAGACCGATTGCGCCGCGCAGTGCCGGTGGCAAAGCGTCGATATCGATGATCCCGAGCGCACCCTCGCGCGCAAGCACAAAGCCGGCATTGAGCAGCCGGAAATAGGCGGAAATCCCCATGGGTTCAGAGTTTCCAGGCCGCGTGCAGCGCAGCAATGTTGCCGGTCATCGGCGTATGGGTGACGCGACGAAAGCCTGCGTCCGCGATCATTTGGGTGAACTTCTCAGGTCCAGGGAATTTGCGGATCGATTCCACCAGGTATTGATATGGCTGTGCGTCGCCCGTTACGACCTGACCCACGGGGGGAATGATCCGGTCGGAAAACAGCTTGTAGGCCTGCTCCAGCACCGGCAGGTCGACGCGCGAGAACTCGAGGCAGAGAAAGCGCCCCCCGCGCTTCAATACGCGGTGCGCTTCCTTGAGGGCCAGTTCTATCCGCGGCACGTTTCTGATGCCGAAGGCGATCGTATAGGCGTCGAAGCTCTCGTCCGCGAATGGCAGAGCCTCGGCATTGGCCTCCACGAACCTCGCCTGCCCCGGAAAGCGCCAGGTCTTTGCCCGCTCGGCGCCGACGCGCAGCATGTCGGTGTTGATGTCGCTCACTGTCACTTCGGCATAGCCGACCGAAGCATTGACGATCCGCTCGGCGATATCGCCGGTGCCGCCCGCCATGTCGAGCACGCGATAGGGCAGCCTGCCCGACTTGGGCGGGGCCAGCCGCGCCACCATCGCGTCTTTCCAGAGCCGATGCACGCCGCCGCTCATCAGGTCGTTCATGAGGTCGTAGCGGTCCGCCACCCGGTGGAACACCTCGTTGACGAGGCCCTGCTTTTCGTCGATCCGGACGGTGCGCTCGCCGAAATGCGTCGTTTCCTGGGTCTCGCTCATCTCGGTCTCCGTCAGCGTTGCTGCTGTCTATACCCAATGTCGCTTGAGGGCAAAATGGGTGACACTGGCGCACCTTGCCACGCCGGCCCATATAGTCCGCCTGCCTGTATCGTGCCCGGAGGTCGATATGCCCGAACTGCCCGAAGTCGAAACCGTGCGGCGCGGTCTCGAGCCATATGTCACCGGCGCTACCATAGAGAACGTCGAACTCCGCCGTCCGGATTTGCGCTTCCCGCTCCCGTCAGGCTTTGCGGCGGCGCTGACTGGCACGAGGATCAATGGGATCGATAGACGGGCCAAATACCTGCTGCTTCGGTTGTCCAGCGGTCTCACCTGGCTCAGCCATCTGGGCATGACCGGTGCCTGGCGCTTCCGAGACTTCCGCTTCAAGGAGGCCTCGCGCTACTACGAGCCCACCGAAGCCGAGAAGCACGACCATGTCCTCGTCGATCTGGTCCATCCGACTGAAGGTCGCCTCACGCTCATCTACAATGACGCCAGGCGCTTCGGCTTCATGGATCTGTTTGCGGGGGACGCCAGTCCCTACCTCAGCGACCTCGGCCCGGAGCCACTGTCGAACAGCTTCAGCGCCAGCCATCTCGCCAGGCGCTTCCTCGGACGCTCGGCGCCCGCCAAAGCCGCTCTGCTCGATCAGCGCGTGGTTGCGGGGCTCGGCAATATCTACGTGAGCGAAGCGCTGCACCGGGCCCATATCCGTCCCGACCGCGCCATCGGCTCGCTGGTCGATCCTGACGGTACGCCGGTCGCCGAGCTCGATCTGCTGCCGCGCGCCGTACGCGACGTTCTGGGCGAAGCCATCGAAGCGGGAGGTTCGACGCTCAGGGACTTTCGCGCAGCCGATGGGGCGTCCGGCTATTTCCAGCACCATTTCGCGGTTTATGATCGGGCAGGCGAGGCCTGTCCCACAAAGGGCTGTTCAGGCACGATCGAACGCATCGTACAGTCCGGCCGGTCGAGCTTCTTCTGCCCGCAGTGCCAGCACTGAGCGCATCCCGGCACATGCCTGTTGACTGGACCCCGGCCCTAAACTATACAGCGCCCGACTTGGCGGCCCATATGCCGCCGCTTTCATTTCATCGCCCATGGGTGTTGCGGCTTCGGCTGCGCCATCGGGTTCGACGTGCCAAGAGGATTTCATGGCCAATACGCCTTCGGCCAAAAAGGCCACCCGCAAGATCGCAGCCCGTACTGCCGTCAACAAGTCGCGCCGCTCCCGCATGCGTACTTTCGTGCGCAAGGTCGAGGAGGCGATTGCCTCTGGTGACCATGGCGCCGCTTTCGCCGCGCTCAAGGCGGCCGAGCCGGAAATCGTCCGCGCGTCGCAGAAGGGCATCGTTCACGCCAATGCGGCATCCCGCAAGGTGAGCCGCCTGAACCACCGCATCAAGGCGCTGGCCCCGGCCTGATCGCCGATCTGCTACGGTTTTGAAGGGCCCCGCGAGGGGCCCTTTTTCGTTGCCTGGGTGGTGGAATCCGACCCTGACGTGCGGGCCTGCCATGCACACGGGCCAGACACGTCCTCCCGGGATTGCACGTCTGCCAACCACAGCGCGACAATCGGCAATTGCGACGCTGGTGTGACTGAAATGTGACACCCGACCCTGCTCCTGTCGCGCTGGCAAAAACCTTAATGATTTCTGAAGCTAAGCCTTCTCCGAAGCCATTCTCTACTTTGCTGTGGGAGAAAAAACTTCACTCGATTTGGTGTCTTGCGACAGGGGTGGGTTAAGGCGTAGCCGCCGATTCGATGAGGAGTCACAGTGCCTTATTTTGGTCGGCCTCCGGGGGGCCGGGGAAAGGAATTTCTGGGCTACGGAGTCAACCCCCCCGATGTAAAAAAGGCCGGTTGATCCCGGCAACCCTGCCGACTAGTATGGCTCCAATGAGTGGGCGGGGCGGCTAGGCAGCTGCCTCTTCCAGTCGAAATCGGAGATTTGGCGGCGGTCAATGCATGGCTGGTAGTTTTGGCGATAGCAGTGACCAAGTTGATTTGCATCAATCCGCTGGTGTTTCTTCGGTGGCGTTGTTGTAGTCTTGCGTAGTCTGTAAGGCTTCACAATACCGGCTTCTTCTGAAGTCGGTTCATCAAAATGGAGAGCGTAACTCAACACGGCTGAGTAGGCTGTGGCAATAAACACGTTCACCCAATGGAGTGAGCGAGACAGGCGGCGCTTCGCGTTTCGGCGAACGAGGGGCGGAACTAACAGGTTGGACTAGACAGGCATGGCGATCAACTTAGCGGCCGGAACGGCCGATCAGCGAACCTTTGCAGGTACGCCGGATTCGTTCGACATGAAGGCTAAACGGCGGGAGAGCGAATTGGCGGGTGCGGACGGCGCGAGCGTCGATCTGGTGGAGATGTTCCAGCGGGTCCGGGCGAGGCTAAGGGCCGCGGTCGGTGAAGACGTCTATAATTCGTGGTTTGCGCGTCTCGAACTCGAGGAAGTGGTCGACGATCTGGCGCACCTGTCCGTGCCCACCCGCTTCCTGTGCTCGTGGGTACAGTCGAACTATGCCGAGCGCATCCTTGAGGCGCTCCGGGCGGATATGCCCTCGATTGCCCGGCTGCATTTCACCGTTCGGGTAAACGGCCAGGCCAGGCCGCGGCTGCAGGCGGTCGAGGCAGTTGCTGAGCCGGTGGACGGGGAGGTTCCTGCGCCGGTATCGATGGCGCGGCCGACTCGTGACAATGTGGCTTCGCTTGTTCCGCCCGCGGTAAAGGTGGATGCCCTTTCGGGATCCGCGCTTGATCCCAAGATGACCTTCGACACATTCGTGTCAGGGAATTCCAACGAGATGGCCCTGCAGGTGGCGCGCCAGGTGGCGCATGCCGCTCTCAACAACGCCGTCACCTTCAACCCGGTCTATATCCATTCGAGCGTTGGTCTCGGAAAGTCTCATCTGCTCAACGCCATCGCTTGGGCGGCAGGCGCGGCAGAGCCGGGACGCAACATCGTCTACCTCACCGCCGATCACTTCATGTACCATTTCATCAACGCCGTGCAGCGCCAGTCGGCGCTGGCGTTCAAGGAGTGGCTGCGGCGGGTCGATCTTCTGCTCATCGATGACATGCAGTTCCTGCAGGGAAAGTCGGCGACAGAGTTCGGCCATACGCTGGGCACGCTGCTTACCGGAGCCAAGCAGGTTGTGGTGGCCGGTGACGCGGCGCCGCGCGATCTGGAGATGCTCGATGAGCGGGTACGCTCGCGGCTTTCTGGCGGTCTCGTTGTGTCGATCAACAGTTTCGACCTCGATCTGCGCCGCGCTATCGTCAGCCGCCGCGCCGAACAGGCCGCGCAACGCTTTGCCGATGTGCATTTTCCCCCCGCAGTGATCGACTATGTCTCGCGGGTGGTCATCAGCCATGGGCGTGACCTCGATGGTGCGGTCAATCGCCTGCTCGCCGCAAACCAGCTGACCAAGGAGCCCATCACCGTCGGACTCGCCGAGCGGACGCTCGCGGATCTCGTCCGCGCGCGCGATGCCAAGCGCGTGCGCATCGAGGACATCCTCCGCATCGTGTCGCGACACTACAAGGTGCCGCGCAACGATCTTCTCTCGTCCCGCCGGTCGCGCGATGTGGTGCGGCCACGCCAGATCGCCATGTATCTGGCCAAGGCGCTGACATCGCGCTCGCTCCCCGAGATCGGTCGTCGTTTTGGAGGCCGCGACCATACGACCGTCTTGCATTCCGTGCGGAAGGTTGAACAAATGATTAAGGACGATGGGGACCTCGCGCAGGAGATCGAGCTGCTGAAGCGCATGCTTGAGGAATAATCGTCTGGATCGGGCGGGGGCGTTGCGGCCCGTCTGCCCGTTCGAAGTAGCCTTTTGAGTACGGCCTGGTTGGGCTGATCGTGTTCCGTGTAGCGTATCGGGGGTTTGTCGTGGCCACACCACGGATGTTGTTGCGTTTGCAAAAGCGTCTCAAACGGTTCGACCCCAAGGTTCGAGCCGCCCAGTTGCAGAAGCCGGCCGACGAGGCCTGGCAGAAGATGCTGCGAAGGCTGGACGCTGAAGAGGTGGAGCGCCGCCTCAGGGCCGTTGAGTCGGCATTGAACGGCGTGGCGCGGCACTAGGCCGCTTCACGCTGAAGAGCTGGGGTAATGCGACGGCCTCCGGGCCCGCCGCCCTTGCCTTTTGTGCCTGCGATTGCCTATGGTCGCGGCCCGTTTCGCGTCTGCCGCTTCGCGGCTCTCTTCAGGATCTGTGGTCTATGAAAGTCACACTCGAGCGCAATCACCTGCTGCGGTCCTTGGGCCATGTGCATCGCGTGGTCGAGCGGCGCAACACCTATCCGATCCTCGCGAACGTCTTGCTGAAGGCCCAGGAGGGCCGGTTGGACCTGCGCGCCACCGACCTCGATATCGAAGTGACCGAGAGCGTGCCGGCCATGGTCGGCCGGCCGGGAACCACCACCGTCCCCGCGCACACGCTGTACGAAATCGTCCGCAAGCTTGCCGATGGAGCCGAAGTTCGCCTCGAAACCGAGGGCGAGCAGATGCTCGTGAGTTCGGGCCGCTCGCGCTTTCATCTCTCCTGCCTGTCGCCCGACAGCTTCCCGGACCTGAAGTCTGGTGTCTTCTCGCACCAGTTTTCGGTGCCGGCTGCGAGCCTGCGCGAGCTGATCGAGCGGACCCAGTTCGCCATCTCCAACGAGGAGACGCGATATTATCTGAACGGCATCTACCTGCATGTGCTCGAACTCAATGGCGAGCCGATCCTGCGCGCCGTCGCTACCGATGGCCACCGCATGGCGCGGGCCGAGACGGCTGCGCCCGCCGGTTCCAAGGGTATGCCGGGCATTATCGTGCCGAAAAAGACAGTCTCGGAAGTCCAGAAGCTGCTCGACGGCGCCGATGGCGATGTGGCGGTCGAAGTCTCCGAAACCAAGATCCGCTTCTCGTTCGGCGCAGTTGTCCTGCTCTCGAAGCTCATCGAGGGCACCTTCCCCGACTACGACCGGGTCACTCCCAAGAACAATGACAAGGAACTGCTTGTCGACAAGGCCAGCTTCGCCACCGCCGTCGACCGCGTCTCGACCATCGCGTCCGATCGCGGCGGCAAGGCCGTCAAGCTGACACTCGGTGCGGGCCAGCTTGAGCTCTCGGTCACCAATCCGGACCACGGCACTGCCAGCGAGGAACTCGCCGTCGAGTTCGAGCCGGATAGTTTCGAGATCGGCTTCAATGCCCGCTACCTGCTCGACATCATCGCGCAGATCCGTTCCGAGAATGCCGTGTTCCTGTTCAACGACGCCGGCTCGCCGACGCTCGTCAAGGAATCCGGCGACGCTCGGGCGCTCTATGTGCTGATGCCGATGCGCGTCTAGGCCCCGCGCCGCGGCGCGGCCGTTCCCATGGCCCTGCCCGAACGATATCTCTCCCGCCTGCGGCTCAGCCAGTTCCGCAATTACCACGCTGCCGCGCTCGATAGCGACGGGCGCCACGTCGTGCTGGTCGGCCCCAATGGTTCGGGCAAGACCAACCTGCTCGAGGCCATCTCCATGCTGACGCCAGGCAGGGGCCTCCGCGGTGCCACCTTTGAGGAGGTGGCCGCCTTGGGCTCCGATGGGGCGTGGGCCGTGGCCGCAACGGTGGAGACCTTCGATGGCCCTGCAGATATCGGCACCGGATCCGCCGGTCCCGAAGGCGGCCGCCGCGTCCGCATCAACGGCGCCAATGCGCGCACTGTCGAACAGTTGAGCGACTATCTGCGCGTGCTGTGGCTCACTCCCGCAATGGATGGCCTGTTCACCGGGCCCGCCGGCGACCGCCGCCGTTTCCTCGACCGGCTGATTACCGCGCTTCTGCCGGGGCACTCCGCCCAGGTCTCGGATTTCGAGAAGGCCATGCGGCAGCGCAATCGCCTGATCGAAGAAGATGCCGAGCCGGCCTGGATCGCCGCAGTGGAGGCGCAGATGGCCGAAAGCGCCGCCGCCATCCACTTCGCCCGCGCCGACAGCCTCGACCTGTTGCAGCAGATGAGCCTCGAAGGTCTCGCCGACATTAGCTTCCCCGCCGCCCGCCTGGCGCTCACCCCGCTCTTTGCCGATCGCGCTGTGCCGCAAGCTTCAGCCGGTCTCGAGGCCGAGCTGCGTGCGCTCTGGCGAGAATGCCGGGGCCTCGACCGCGCAGCAGGACGTACTCTTGTCGGCCCCCATCGGGTGGATTTCGAAATCCGCCATGCGCAGAAGGACATGCCCGCAGCCCTCGGCTCCACTGGCGAGCAGAAGGCGCTGCTGATTGGACTGATCCTGGCCCAGGCCCGGCTCGTCCGCTCGGCCTCCGGCTTTGCGCCCATCCTATTGCTCGACGAGATTGCCGCGCATCTCGATCCGGCGCGCCGTGAGGCGCTGTTTGCCGCGCTCGACGCACTTGGTACTCAGTGCTTCATGACGGGAACCGACCCGATGCTGTTCGATGCGCTTGGGTCTCGCGCCGAACGCATCGGTGTCAACGAAGGTCGGCTGAGCCGCGATCGCTGATCGGGAAAAGCAGAGCCTGCGAAGGTTTCATGCGCGCATCAGCGCGGCCACATGCGCCGCTGCACCCTCGGCGAGGCCGTTGCGGTCATAGCCACCCTCCAGCATCGACACCAGCCGGCCATCGCAGCATTCGGCGGCCAGTTCGGCGAGCCGCGCTGTGAGCCAGCCGAAATCATCGGAGTGCCAGTTGAGCCCGGCCAGCGGATCCCGGCTGTCGGCGTCGAACCCTGCCGATATCAGCAGCAGATCAGGTTTGAAGTCTCTCAGTGCGGGGAAGATCCGCTGCTCGTAGGCTGCCTGCATTTCGTCCGCCCCGCTGCCTGGCCTGAGCGCTGCATTGACGATATTGCCCACGCCCGTGAAGCTCGGGTCGCCCGTACCGGGGTAGAGCGGCATCTGGTGGCTCGAACAATAGAGCACCGAGCCATCTTCCTTGAAGATATCCTCGGTTCCATTGCCATGGTGGACATCGAAATCGACGATGGCGACACGCTCGGCCCCAAACTTGCGCTGCGCTTCCCGCGCCACCACGGCAATCGTGTTGATGAGGCAGAAGCCCATCGGCCTGTCATGCTCGGCATGATGACCGGGCGGCCGGACGGCGCAGAATGCGTTGGTTACCTCCCCCAGCACCACCGCTTCCAGGGCCAGCAGGCCAGCGCCAAGCGCTGTGGAGACTGCATCGAGTGATTGGGCGGAGATGAAGGTATCCTCATCAATCCGTCCGATCCCCTCGGCCGGGCGGGCGCGCCGGAGGATTTCAAGGTAGCGCGGCCCGTGAACCAGTTCGGCGAGTCCCACATCGCCATAGGGCGCATCGCGCCTGACCAGTGCGCCAAAGGCAGGGGCCGACAACGCCCCTTCCACCGCGCGGATGCGCTCGGTCCGTTCCGGATGCCCTGGCGGCGTCACATGGTCGGTGAAATTCGGCTGAGAAACGAGGAGCGTGGCCATGGAGTCCGCGAGAGCGAGTTGTTCGGCAAGCTTGACGCGGCCCACGCTGTCTTGTCAAACACGCCCGCATGTCTGGCCCCATCCACAGCGCAGCCGACCTGCCCATGCTCGCTGCCCGTCTTCGGGCCGGCGGGCTCGTCGCCTTCCCCACCGAAACCGTCTATGGGCTCGGTGCTGATGCCGGCAATTCGGACGCCGTGCTCGCCATCTATGAAACAAAGGGGCGACCGCGCTTCAATCCGCTGATCGTCCACGTTGCTGATCTCGATATGGCCAAGGCCTATGCCGAGTTCTCGCCGATGGCGCTCAGGCTCGCCGCGCTCTGGCCCGGGCCCCTGACCCTGGTGCTGCCGCGGCGCAGCGAGGCTCGGCTCTCTGATCTTGTCACGGCCGGGCTCGATACCGTCGGCATCCGCATCCCCGATCATCCTCTGGCGTTGGCGCTGATCCGTGCGGCCGGTCGTCCGCTCGCTGCGCCTTCGGCAAATCCCTCGGGCAAGCTCTCGCCGACCAGCGCTGCTCAGGTCGTCTCCGGCTTTGATGGCCGTGTGCCGGTACTCGATGGCGGCCCGGCCCTGTCCGGCGTCGAATCCACCATCCTGAAGATTTCTGGCGATGAGGTGACGCAATTGCGCTCCGGCGCCCTGCCGCGCGACGAGATCGAAACCTTGCTCGGTCGCCCCGTCGCCGTCGCCGCCGCCAATGCCGAGATCGCCGCGCCCGGCATGCTCGCCTCGCATTATGCGCCCGAGGCATCGCTTCGGTTGAACGTCACCGCGCCGATGCCCGGCGAGGCCTGGCTCGGTTTCGGCAATTGCCCGGGCGCTGCGCTCAACCTCTCGCCTGCGGGCGATCTGCGCGAGGCGGCCCGCAACCTCTTTTCGATGCTGCACGAACTCGATCGCACGGCCAGGCACATTGCCGTCGCGCCCGTCCCCCTGCACGGCCTCGGCGAAGCGATCAACGACCGCCTCGCCCGCGCCGCTGCACCCAGGGGCTGATCAGTCCCTGACCTTGTACGGCTTCTGGTCGCGCCAGAAGCGCATCAGGCTCTCGAGGTCCGGGTCGCCCTTTTCGGGCAGCACGATCTTCAGGTTGACGTAGAGATCGCCATTGCCATGCAGGCCCTTGGCCTTGAGCCGGAGCGCCTTTGCAGTATTCACGGCCGGCGGCAGGGTCAGCTCCGCGGAGCCGTCGAGCGTCGGCACGCGCACCTTGCCGCCCAGCACCGCCTCATAGAGCGTGATCGGCA
>CAYPYV010000038.1:0-7840 GCA_964414845.1 uncultured Devosia sp.
GCGACGTATAGCCGATGAACCACGCGTCGCGCGCCTTCTGGCTGGTGCCGGTCTTTCCGGCCATTGGCCAGCCATTCAGCTGCGCGCGCTTGCCGGTGCCGATTTCCACTGCCGCGTGCAGCATGTCGTTCATCTCGCCCACGATATTGGGCTGGATCACCCGGCCCGGCCCGGCCGGAACGGCGTCGTAGAGCACCTTGCCTTCCGGTGTCTCTATGCGGGTGATGACATTCGCGATGACCCCGATGCCGCCATTGGCAAAGGGCGCATAGGCCGCCGTCATTTCCAGCAGCGACACTTCCTGCGTGCCCAGCGCAATCGAGGGCACCGGCTGCAGCGGCGAGGAAATCCCGAGCCGCATGGCGGCTTCCACCACCTTTTCGGGGCCGACATCATTGGCCAGAACAGCGGCAATCGTGTTGCGCGATTTCGCCAGGGCCTCCCGCAGCGTCATCGGTCCGTTGAAATTGCCGTCGGCATTCGCCGGCTGCCAGCCATTGATGTCGATTGGCGCGTCATCCGCCACCGTGTCGGGGGTGTAGCCCTTTTCCATGCCGGCGAGGTAGACGAACGCCTTGAAGGTCGAGCCGGGCTGCCGGCGCGAGGTCACCGCGCGGTTGAACTGGCTCTGGGTATAGTCGATGCCGCCCACCAGCGCGCGCACCGAGCCGTCGACATCCATCGCCACCATGGCGCCCTGGCTGAAGGCCATCTCCTTGCCATGCTGGGCCACCGCTTCGCGCAGCACGAACTCCGCCTGCTTCTGCAGGTCCCAGTTGATCGTGGTGTGGACGATCACGTCCTCTTTCAGGTCGCCAAGATACGCCGTCATCAGCGTCTCGACCCAGTCGGCCACATAGCTTTCCGATCCCACGACGCGCGTACGTACCGTCTCGCCCTGGTCGATGGTGGCGGCCTTCGCTTCGGCGGCCGAGATATAGCCCTCGCGCGCCATGGCGTTCAGAACCAGCTGCTGGCGTGCCTGCACCAGTTCCGGCTTGCCCTTGGGGTTGAGGCGCGACGGCGCCTGCAGCGAGCCGGCGAGGATCGCGGCCTCCGACAACGAGAGATTGCGCGCCGACTTGCCGAAATAGAACTGCGCCGCGGCCTCGATGCCGTATTTCTCGTGGCCGAAATTCACGCGGTTGAGATAGAGCTCGAGAATCTCTTCCTTGGTGTAGTTTCGCTCCAGCCACAGGGCCAGCACGGCTTCCTGCACCTTGCGGCCGAGGGTCTGGTCAGGGGTCAGGAACAGGTTCTTGGCCACCTGCTGGGTAATGGTCGATGCACCGCGGGTGACGCCACCCGCGCGGATGCTTTCGAGCGCCACCGAGGCGAGGCCGATCACGTCGAGGCCGAAATGGTCGTAGAACCGTCGGTCTTCGATCGAGACGAATGCCGCCGGCACATAATAAGGCAGCTCGTGCAGCGAAACGGCCTCACCGCCCGATTTGCCTCGGTTCGAGATCAACTGCCCATCGGCCGCCAGGATGCGGATATTGGCCGGCCGGTCCGGCACTTTCCATGTGTCGGCGGGCGGCAGCTGGAAGGCGTAGTAGCCCACCACGCCACCAACGGCGATGGCGCCCCAGATGCCGAGGATGAACAGCCAGCCGACCAGCTTCAGCACCACGCGGCCGAAGGTCAGCGGCTTCTTCTCCCGGCGGCGGCCACGACCGCGCGGCGGCTTTTCCGGCCTCCCGCGGCGGGCCTTGCCGCGGCGCGTCTCCTGCGGCAGGTCGTCGTCGTCGAGATAGACCTCGCCGGATTCGGCAAATCCGGGTTCGGTCTTGCGCCCGCGCGCCGGCTTCTTCGCCACGCGCTTTGGGGCCGGGGCCGGCTTGCCGCCCTTCCTGGGCGCGCCACCGACTCGGTCATCCGGCGAAATCTCGAAATCCATGGATGGGTCCGGCCCTCTGGCTTGGCTGCGCGTGTACCGACCTCGACCGTTCGTCGGGACGCGGCCCGGCGAAGCGTTTTCGCCGCGCTACAATCCGGCGCGCGCGTCTGCGTCGTCCGGCGATGAGGCTAGGCTATCGAAGCAAATTGTGGCCGGTTTATGTGGCGTCCGCCCACCGGTCAATGCCGCGGTCCCATGTGTGATCGCTTTGGCACAGGGCTTTGCTGCGCGGCGAAACGCCGTGCTCCACCGCACCGCGCCCGGCGGTCGGAAATGTCGGGCCCGCACCCGGCTTTGGCCGCGTCTTCCGGCTTCAACGCTTTTCAGCGCCTGCGGGCCGCGCTACACCCTTGCCTTCAATCAACAAGGAGGAACCGGCTCATGAAGCCCGAGACCATCGCCCTGCATCACGGCTACAAGCCCGAGCCCACGACCCGTGCGGCGGCAGTGCCGATCTACCAGACCACCTCCTACACCTTTGACGATACCCAGCATGGCGCCGATCTGTTCGATCTCAAGGTCGCCGGCAATATCTATACCCGCATCATGAACCCCACGACCGCCGTGCTTGAGCAGCGCGTGGCGGAGCTCGAAGGCGGCATTGCCGGCCTCTGCGTGGCGTCCGGCATGGCGGCCATCACCTACGCCATCGAAGCCATCGCGGGGCAGGGCGACAACATTGTCTCGGTCAGCCAGCTCTATGGCGGCACCTACAATCTCTTCGTCCACACCTTCCCGCGCCAGGGCATCGAGGTTCGCCTCGCCGCCGCCGATGATTTCGATGCCTTCGACCGCCTGATCGACGATCGCACCAAGGCCGTCTTCCTCGAGTCGATCGGCAACCCGGCCGGCAATGTCGTCGATATCGAGCGCATCGCGGCCATTGCCCACAAGCATGGCGTGCCGGTCATTGTCGACAACACCGTCGCGACCCCCTACCTGACGCGGCCCTTCGATTTCGGCGCCGATATCGTTGTGCACTCGCTCACCAAGTATATTGGTGGCCATGGCAATTCGATCGGCGGCATCATCGTCGATTCCGGCAAGTTCGACTGGAAGGCCAATGCCAAGCGCTTCCCGGTGCTGAACACCCCCGACCCGTCCTATCACGGCGTCGTCTATACCGAGGCGCTCGGGCCTGCCGCCTTTATCGGCCGCTGCCGTGTCGTGCCGCTGCGCAACACCGGCGCCGCGCTCTCCCCGCACAACGCCTTCCTCATCCTCATGGGGCTCGAAACGCTGGCGCTCCGCATGGATCGCCATGTGGCGAACGCGCAGAAGGTGGCGGAATTCCTCGATGCCCACCCCAAGGTCAAGTGGGTCAACTATGCCGGCCTGCCGGGCAACAAGTACAATGCGCTGGCAAAGAAATACGCCAGGGGCACGCCGTCCGGCATCCTGAGCTTCGGCATCGAGGGCGGTCGCGACGCCGGTGCCCGCTTCATCGATGCGCTGCAGCTCATCTACCGGCTGGTCAATATCGGCGACGCCAAGTCGCTCGCCACGCACCCGGCCTCCACCACGCACCGCCAGCTCAACCCCGAGGAACTGGCCCGCGCCGGCGTCTCGGAGGATCTGGTGCGCATTTCGGTGGGCATCGAGCATGTCGATGACATCATCGCCGATATCTCGCAGGCCCTCGACAAGGCCTGATCGGAACCATGCGGGAGCCTCCGGGCTCCCGCTATTCCAGCCCCATGCCCATCAGCTCCTTGCCGTGCTGCTTCAGCCAGTCGCGGCCGCGCTCCATGTCGGGCAGGGCGCGCTTCACCGTGCGCCAGAACCGCACGGAGTGGTTCATTTCCACCAGATGCGCCACCTCGTGGGCCGCCACATAGTCGAGCACGAAGCCCGGCGCGAGGATCAGCCGCCAGTTGTAGTTGAGCCGGCCGGTCGACGAGCACGAGCCCCATCTCGTCGCCTGCGAGCGCATGGCCACGGATTTCACCTCCACGCCCAGCGTCGCCGCATGCACATCCGAACGCGCGGCGAGGTCGATCGCCGCCTCGGATTTCAGCCAGTCGGTCAGCCTTCGCGCAAGATGCGGCGCCTCGCCGGGCACGAGAATGACCTTCTCGCCCTCAACCTCGCCCGCCTCCACCCGTCCGCGCAGGCGGCCGGTGGCATGAATGCGGTGCGGCTCGCCGCGCAGCGGAATGAGCTGCCCATCGACGAATGGCGTCTTCGGCGCCGCTGCCTTGAGCCGCACTTCGAGCCAGCCCAGGTGCCGGCCGAGAAACTTCTCCGCCTCCGGCCAGCGTCCGGCCTTGGGCAGCGTCAGCACCGGCGCGCCGTGGTGCGGCACGCTCAGCCGATAGCTGCGCGCCCGGGCAGAATGGCGCACCTCGATCCGGACGCTGCGGCCCAGCAGCTCCACCTCGGTGGAGTCAGGTATTGTGGCTGCAGGTTTCGCGCTCGGAAGCTTGAAGATCATTCGCCCATCATCGACGATTCGGCGGCCTAAACAAATGCGCCCCCGGCCTTGGGAGCCGGAGGCGCTCGTTCAGGTCAACGAGGACCGCGTCAGGCCATGTTCCCGGGGCCCACATCGGTGCGGCCGTTATTGCGATCGCGCATGAAACGGTCGAACTCCTCGCGGTCACGGGCCATGCGGAGGTTCCGCATATAGGCCTGGAAGGCTTCGATCTCCTCGTCGAGGCGCTTGCGCTCCTCCTCGAGGCGGCGAAGCTGCTCGGCGCGGTACTCGTCGAATGCGGCATTGCCGCTCGTCGAACCGAAGCCACCGAAGCCGCGGCTGCGCTCGGCATTGGCCCATGGGCCGCGCTTGGCGCACCCTTCGGCGAAATCGCGCGAGCGGTTCATGAACCGCTGCGCCTTCTCGGCGGAGCCGCCGAACATCTCGCCCCAGAGGATATAGGCCAGCATGGCGAGCCCGAGCGGCCACCATACCACAAAGCCCAACACCATCAGGGCGACCGTCGCCGGACCCCATTGCGGTTTGATCAAGGCTGTATTCATCGTCCATTCTCCCAGTCGACAACAGCGGGTCATGTGGCCCCCCTCTGCGTCCCTTCAACGCGCTTCGGAACGCGTTCGTGTCCGATTTCATCTCTTGAAATCAGCTATATTGCCCCCATAGAGGGGCGTAGGGCACGGCCCCCCTGGCCGCGAAAGGAACTGAAATGAGCCTCGCCGAAGCTGGAGTCCGGGCCGAACGCAGCAGCTGGCGGCCCCTCAGGCTCGGCACGCTGGTCGGGCTCAGGTGGCTCGCGATCGTCGGGCAATCGGCCGGTATCTTGATCGTGGCGTTCGGCCTCGGCTTCCCGCTGCCGCTCCTGCCATGCTTTCTGCTGATCGGGCTCTCGGTGCTCCTCAATATCGCGCTGACGCTGCGCTATGGCGAAGTGCAGCGCCCTTCGGCGATGGCCGCGACACTGCAGCTGAGCTGGGACATCCTGCAGCTGAGCGGGTTGCTCGCGCTGACCGGCGGGCTCGAGAACCCGTTCGCTCTCCTGTTCCTCGCGCCTGTCGCCGTCTCGGCCACCACCCTGCCGCAGCGCTCGACGCTGTTGCTCGGCACACTCGTCGTCGTCTGCGCATCCATACTCGCCGTCATCCATCTCGATCTGCCCTGGAAGCCCGGCGAGGATCTCGTCTTCGACCGCGTCTATGTCATCGGCATCTGGGTCAGCCTCATCTGCGGTGTCACCTTCGTCGCCGCCTATACCAACCGCGTGGCCCATGAGAGCCGGCAGCTGGCCGATGCGCTGGCCGCCACCGAGCTGGCGCTGTCCCGGCACGAACAGCTGAATGCGCTCGATGGCCTAGCCGCCGCCGCCGCGCACGAGCTCGGCACCCCGCTCTCAACCATCCTGCTCGCAGCGCGCGAGATCCGCTACGAAGTGCCGGAAGGCGCGGTGCGCGAGGATATCGAGCTCATCATCTCGCAGGCGACGCGCTGCCGCGAGATTCTGGTGAAGCTCCGCAATCTTGGCGAGACACCGGGCGACCCCTTCGTTGCGGTGCCGATCGATGCCCTGCTCGCCGAACTGGTGCAGCCGCTCGACGCACAGGGCAAGGCCATCTCGGTGCGCGCCGAAAAGAGCTCCGGCCCTGCGCCGGTGGTGCGACGCACGGCGGGCCTGCTCTACGGGCTCGGCAACCTCATCGAGAACGCGGCGCAGTTTGCCGAGGCCGCTGTGCTGATCGAGGTCGGCTGGGACAAGGCCGGCATCTATGTCACGATCACCGACGACGGGCCGGGCTTTCCGCCCGAACTGATCGCGCGGCTCGGCGAGCCCTATCTCACCACCCGCGCCCGCAATGCCGAAGGGGCGGAACCGGGTGGCCTCGGCCTCGGCATTTTCATCGCCAAGACCCTCCTGGCCCGGTCCGGCGCACGGCTCGGCTTCGAAAACGAAGCCAGCCATGGCAGCGCGCGCGTGCGGGTGGTGTGGCCGCGTGCCGCGCTTGAAATGCAATCCGAGTGACGCCAAGCGCGTATAAGGACTGTGGCAAAGCTGCCGAACTTGCGGCCAGACTTTGACCTTTCGGAAGGAAGGACCTAAATGAACATGCACATGAGCACGCCAGACGACCTTCCCGCAGGCGACAGGAGCCTGCTGCTTGTCGATGATGACAAGACCTTCCTCACCCGCCTCGAGCGGGCGATGCAGAAGCGCGGCTTCGATGTCCGCATTGCCGACACGGTCGCCGGCGGCCTCGCGGCCGTGTCCGAGGCGCCCCCGGCCTATGCCGTGGTCGATCTCCGCCTCGAGGACGGCAACGGGCTCGATGTCGTCGCGGCGCTGCATGACCGGCGCGAGGATGCCCGCGCCGTCGTCCTGACCGGCTATGGCAATATCGCCACCGCCGTCACCGCAGTGAAGCTCGGCGCTGTCGATTACCTCGCCAAGCCCGCCGATGCCGAGGATGTCATCAATGCCCTGCTGGCACGTGGGGGCGACAATCCCGAGCCGCCCGAAAACCCGATGTCGGCCGACCGGGTGCGCTGGGAGCACATCCAGCGGGTGTACGAACTGTGCGATCGCAATGTCTCGGAAACCGCCCGCCGCCTCAACATGCACCGCCGCACCCTGCAGCGGATTCTGGCCAAGCGGGCGCCGAAGTAAGCTCGACGATCTCTCGGTCAGCGCCTCGTCCTCGCCCTTCGACAAGCTCAGGGTGAGGCCGATCAGGTGTTTAAGTCGACCTCTTGGTGAGCTTGTCGAACCACGAGGTCGAGCTTCGCTGGCACTCGATCTCTCAGTCGAGTTTCCCTCTCCCGCCTGCGGGGGACTTCGATGCCGGTCGCCGCAGGCGATCAACGTCTCCAGTGGAGACATTCAAGGCAAGAAGGCCATGAGGGCTATGCCCGAATGGCGTCAGGCGCATAGCGCCGGGTGGGGGGTGCCGATTGCGTTCAGGGGGCCACCGCAGCCTTTGCTCTGCCGAGCCGTCAGCGATCTATGTCTGCAGTACCTTCTGCCGGTAATCGCTTGCACTCGGCGAGACAGAGGTCGAGATCCCGTGTCAGGCGATCAATCCGGTCGGGTCTGACGTCCATACAGTTCCGCACTCTACCGTCGGGTCCCGCGGAATAGTCAGCAATAAGTTTCATGGAGACGAACAGCTCGTCCGTATCGGAGCGGTGCTTTACGCGCCACTGCAAGAACGAGTGCGGGTCTTGGCCGCCAGTTACCGGGGCAGAGTACGCGACATCTGCTGGCTCGAAACCCCGCAGCGTCCATTGAGAAAGTGATTTCTTGATGGCGGGCCACAGGCTGAGGTCCTCCGACACAAGTAACGAATTGCCGCTTGTTCGGGCCGATTGCAATGCGCTCACCAATCACCAACCCTTCGCCACATCTGCGTCATTGGCTAGTGACAGCCTCCGCGCTTCGGTCCACGTTGAACCCAACAAAACGACCCAAGAAACAACGAGATTAATGCGGAGGCTCGCTTGACCGTCACCCTCTA
>CAYPYV010000038.1:7940-21451 GCA_964414845.1 uncultured Devosia sp.
ACGACCCAAGAAACAACGAGATTAATGCGGAGGCTCGCTTGACCGTCACCCTCTATTTCCATGGCGCCGCCGGCACCGTCACCGGTTCCTGCTATCGGGTGGTGCACGACAAGGGCCAGTTCCTCGTCGACTGCGGCATGTTCCAGGGCAACAAGACGGTCCGCGACCTCAACTACAAGCCCTTCCCCTTCGCCCCGAAATCGCTCGACTATGTGCTGTTGACCCACGCGCATATCGATCATGTCGGCTTGCTGCCCAAGCTGGCGAAGAACGGCTACCGCCAGCCCATCTGGATGACCGAGCCCACCTCGGGCCTGCTCGAATATCTGCTGCCTGATTCCGCCGGCATCCAGGAAAGCGAAGCCGAGCGGGAGACCAAGAAGCGCACCCGGCGGGACGAACCGGCCTTCCAGCCGCTCTACACGATGGAAGATGCCGAGGCGATCCTGAAGCTGCGACAAACCCTGCGCTACGAGGAATGGGTGTCGCCCGGCCCCGGCGTGCGCGTGCGGTACTGGAACGCCGGGCACATCCTCGGCTCGGCCTCCATCGAAGTCGAAGTCGAGGATAGGGGTAAGCCCATCCGCATCCTGTTCTCGGGCGATCTCGGGCCCGACCAGAAGGTCTTCTACGACGCGCCCGATGCGCCCTCCGGCTACGATTACATCATCTCGGAATCGACCTATGGCGGCCGCGACCGGCAGGATATGACCCTCGTCGAGCGCCGCGAGGCCCTGAAGGCCGAGGTCAATTCCGCGCTTGCCCGGGGCGGCAACCTCGTCATCCCCACCTTCGCTGTCGAGCGCAGCCAGGAATTGCTGCACGATCTGGGCGTGCTGATCCGCTCGGGCGAAATCAACCCGCAGCTCGTCTTCCTCGATTCCCCGCTCGCCTCCAAGGTCACCGCCGTCTACCGCAAATATGCGTCGATGTTCGACGACATGGAGCTGAGCGCCGACGAGCTCTTCAACGATTCCCGCTTCCGCATCATCGAGGGCGTCGACGAGAGCAAGGCGATCAACCAGATCCGGTCGGGCGCTATCATCATGTCCGCCTCCGGCATGGCCGAGGCAGGGCGCATCAAGCACCACCTCCGCACCAACCTGCCGCGCTCCAATGCCACCGTGCTGTTCGTCGGCTACCAGGCGCCGGGCACGCTGGGGCAGATCATCCAGTCCGGCGCGCGCGAGGTGCGCATCCATTCCGAGCTCGTGCCGGTCCGCGCCCAGATCCGCAGCCTCGGCAATTACTCCGCCCATGCCGATCATTCCGAGCTCGTCACCTGGGTGACGAAGCGGATGCCGGCGCATGGTGCGGTGTTCCTGACCCATGGCGAAGACGAGGAGCGCAATGCGCTTCGCGACGCACTGATGCGCGAGGCTGGCCTTGGTGGCGATCAGGTCATCCTGCCGCTGCTCGATGACCAGGTCGAGCTGCGCTCGGAAGGCATTGCGTCCGTCGAGCGCCCCGCCGCCCGCCGCGTCGACCTCGCCCAGGTCGCGTCCGACTGGCACAATGCCTATGCGAGCTTCATCATCGATCTGAGCCACCAGTTGCAGGCGGCGTCCACCGATACCGAGCGCATCCGGGTGATGAGCCGGCTGAAATCTGTCCTGGCCGAAACCGGTCCGGTGGCGCCGCCACTGCCCTTGAAGACCCAGCCCGGCAGGGTCACCGCGCCCGCGCCACATGGCGAGCCGAGCGGCGAGTGAGTGTCTATGGCCTCGGCTTCGGCGCGAGATATCGCGCGAGGTAAAACGCAAGGATCAGCGGCGGGATCATGATGGCGAAGGCCATCCTTATCCCGAACCCGTCCGCGACCCAGCCCAGCAGCGCCGGCGCGCCGAGCAGCAGCACCTGCTGGCTCATCGTCAGTGCCGCGACATTCTCGGATGACGGCCGGTCGGTGAGCCGCGCCGCGGCCGATGTCGAGAGCGGGAACGACGCGCATACGCCCGCGCCCAGGAGCCCGAAGCCCAGCAGGGCCAGTGGCAGGTTGGGCGAGAACACGATGAGGCAGAGCCCCGCTATCGCCATCAGCACCAGCGCCTGTGCAAACCGCACCGGACCGAAGCGCATCACGGCCCGGTCGGACAGCAGTCGACCTGCCGCCTGCGCCGCCATGAAGACGGGCAGCGTCAGCGTCTCCAGCCAGTCGGGCGCGCTGAAACTGTCGCGCATGAAGATCACCGACCAGTTCCTCAGCCCGCCTTCGGCAAAGCTCGATGCCACCGAATAGCCCAGCAGCAGCAGTGTCATCGCGGTCGGCAGCGCAATCCGCCGCGCTGCCGCGCCGCCTTGGTGCACGCGCGCCGGGGCCTCGGTGAAGGGCAGGGTGATGAAGACGATGCCGAGTGCGGTCGGCACGCCGACCAGTGCGAAATGCCAGGCAGGATCCAGTTCCGCCCCGCGAATGGCCGCGCCGATCAGCGACGAGATCAGCAGCCCGACGCTCCACGTGCCGTGGCAGGTATTCATCACGCGGCGGCCGAGCGCCGCCTCGATCCGGTCGGCCTCGACATTTATGGCGATGTTCGAGAGCGCGAAGATCGCTCCGAACAGCCCCAGTGCCGCGAACAGGCTCCACAGGTTGGGGGCGAGCCCCATCAGGAACAGCATCAGCGCCATGCCGCCGATCGAGCCCAGCATGGAGAGGCGGGTACCCACGCGCTCCACCACGCGGCTCGCGACAAGGAAGGTGAGGATGGCGCCGGCCGGCTGACCCAGCAGCGCCAGACCCAGCTCCGATTTCGTCAGCCCCAGCGCCACCTGCAGGTCGGCGATACGGGTGAACAGCGCGCCCTGTGGCAGCGCATGCAGGAAGAACACCGCCGCGATCCGGGCGCGCGAAATCGGCGCTGCCATCAGATGCGGTCCTCCGGGTCCATCAGCGCATGAATGCGGTCTGCGCCGAGCCGCGCGAGTTTCAGCGTCATCGCCTTGCGCCGCGCGCCAGGCAGCGGTGTCTCGGGCGCCATCCTCAGGATAGCGGCATCATGCGCATCGGCGGCAATCAGTCCTTCTTCGGCGGGGAAGATGTCTGGATCGAGCTCCGGCGGCTTGGCAAAGAAGAAGCGGTCGCAGAAATCCTTGTATAGCGGCCATTTCCGGTCGACCTGGAAATCGATCAGCGACGACTTGATCTCGACGATCCAGATTTCACCCTTCGGCCCCAGGCCAAGCACGTCGGCGCGGCGGCCATTGGCCAGCGGTACCTCCGCATAGCAGGCGAAATCGTAGGCGCCGCGCATCAGCCGCATCACCCCGCGCTGCACGCGCAGCGCGGTGGGCGATTGCCGGAGGTCGACGATCGGTCCGAGTTCGGTCCCGATCTCAGCCATTGGGCGTGAGGGGCTCGGGCAGCGCGCCCTCCTCCTTGGGACGACGCTTGGCAAGGGCGGGCAGCGCGAAGAAGGCGAGCGCGATCACCGGCAGGCAGATGAGATACGAGTTCCGGATGCCGGTATATTCCGCCACGGTGCCGAGCAAGGGCGGGGCAAGGAAGAACACCACGAAAGTCACCTGCCCGATGGCCGCGACATTCACCGCCGAGGGGCGGTCCGTGCGCTGCGCCGCTGCCGACACCGCGAGCGGATAGACCGCGCTGCAGCCCATGCCCATCAGCCCGAAGCCGATGATGGCGATGCTCTGGTCGGGCGCAAGGCCCACTGCCAGCACGCCGACCGTGGCGACACAGAGCAGCACCAGGGCCACCTGGCGCGGACCGTGGCGGTCGACGAATGGGTCGACATAGAGGCGGGTGATCGCCATCACGAAGGTGAACACCGTCAGCCCCAGCCCACCGATGAACGGCTCGGCATTGAACACGTCGCGCATATAGATGGTCGACCAGTCGACGCCTGCGCCCTCGACGAGGAAGGCGGCGATGCCGATCATGCACAAGGGCAGGAGGCCCCACGTCGGCAGCGCGAATTTCGGGTGCTCGCCCTGGTGCGCATCGGCGCGCTCGGGCGTGGTTACCATGCCTGAAAAGAAGATCGCGCCAGCGATCAGTACCAGCACCAGCAGCAGGAACATGTGCACCTGCATGGAAATGCCCAGCTGGCGGACGCCCGCGCCGGCCAGCGCGGTGACGAAGAACCCGAGGCTCCACATGCCGTGGGCACGGTTCATGATCCTTCGGCCCAGCTGCGCCTCGAGCTTGTCGGTCTCGATATTGACGTTGATCTCGAGGGCGCCGGCAAGGAACCCGGCGACGAAGAGCGCGCCGAACACGGCCGGCGCCGTGGGCAGCCACGGGACAAGGGCGTAGATCGCGGCCGTGCCGAACACCGTGATGATGGCCGTCCACCGGGCGCCCAGCCGCTTGATGAGCGGCGCGGAGACGGTCAGCGCGATGAGCGAGCCGATGGCCATTCCGATCATCGTGAAGCCGAGGTCACGCTCGCCGACCTGCAGGTGATCCTGCAGGTCGGGCAGGCGCGACAGCATACCCCCGAGCGCAATCGCGAACAGGAAGAACACGGCATAGATGCGGATTTGCGGGGCGATCGTCATGGTCGTCTCCGGTCGGTCGACGGGTCAGTCGACTGTATGGGGGATGGGCTTCTTGCCCAGGGAATCGGCGAGGATCAGGCTGAGAACAACCAGCGGAATGGCGATGCCGAAGCTCCAGCGGATGCCGAAATGCTGCGCCACGAAGCCGAGCAGCGGCGGGCCGAGCAGGAAGGCGACGAACGCCGTCTGCGCCAGCGCCGCGACATTGATGCTGGCAGGCCGGTCGGTGCGCTGTGCGGCAGCCGACATGGCGAGCGGGAAGATCACGCTGGTGCCGAGCCCCATGAGCCCGAATCCGATCAGAGCCACGACCGGCTCCTCGGCGAAATAGACGAGCAATGCGCCCACGCCGCTCACCGCGATCAGCACCCTTGCGACCAGCGTCGGCGAATAGCGCTCGACAAAGCCGTCGGCAAAGAAGCGTCCCAGGGCCTGCATGAACGAGCCGAGCGCCACGGCAAAGGCGGCGAGGAAAGACGAGGAGAGGAATTCCTGCTTCATGTAGATGGCGGACCAGTCGAGCCCAGCCCCCTCGAGGATCACGGCCGAGAGCGTCACCCCAACCAGGATCATGATGGGCAGGGTTGGCAGTGCGAGACGCGCCGGTGGGTCGGAATGGGTCGAGACGCGCGCCGGTGCCGGCTCGAACCGCCCCAGAACGAGAACCGCGCCAAGGCCGACCAGCGGCACCATGGCGACCAGATGCACCTGCGGGCTCACTCCCAGCTGCGCCACAAGGCCGCCGAACAGCCCGGCCGCCACCATGCCGAAGCTCCAGAAGGCGTGGCAACGGTTCATGATGCGCCGGCCGATCAGGTGCTCGGTCCGGTCCGCCTCGAGATTGAGCAGGATTTCGATGCCGCCGATGAACAGGCCCGCGGGCAGCAGCAGCAGGTAGAGGCTGAGCCAGCCCTGAGCGAAGCTCGCGCTGGCGTAAGCCGCAGCCATGAGCGGCAGCAGGATGAGCAGCGCACGCTTTGCGCCGATGCGTTCGACTATGGGCGCCGCGAAGCTCAGTGAAATCAGCGTGCCGGTGGCGACGCCGATCAGACCCAGGCCAAGCTCACCCTCTGTCACGCCCAGTGCATGCTGGATATCCGGAAGGCGGGGCGGCAGGCTGCCCATGCAGAACGCATAAACGAAAAAGCCGCCATAGACCCGCTTTTGCGGCGGCAGCTCCAGTCCGAATCTCATGTTGTAGGCCCACTCGCGAATTGCCGGGCACCCTAGTGATAACGTTCCAACGGAACAAGCCGTCTTTGGGTGCAGCCTGGGCAAATGCTCAGGGCAGCCGGCCTTTTCACGCCATCGCATTCACCCGGTCGAGGAATTCGCGGTGGTCGAGCGCCTTGGTCGCCGCCTGCTTGTATTCCTTGACGAGGCTGTCATGCGTCTCGCGGGCGAATTTCCTGAGCTTGGGGTCCCGCGCCATTTCCGCCTTGGCGACGGCCGGGTCGAGCAGCCCCAGCCCATCGAGCACCGGGTAATGCAGCTGCGTCTCCACATGCGGCAGGCCGAACAGGTAATCGGGGAAATGCTCGCGCCGCGGCATCTGCTGTTTCCACCGGGCCAGCCGCTCCTTCGTCTCGGGGTGAATCCGGTTCTCCCGCACCTCGCGCCAGAATGGCGTGTCGTCGCGCTCTGTCAGGTAATGCGTGTTCACGAAGGTGCGGAAGTCGTCCACCTGCCGCCCGACGCGGCGGTTGTAGTCATCGCGCAGGGGCTGCCGCATCTCCTTTGGCGCGCGCAGATATTGCCCGGCGAACATCATCATCTGCACGATGGTGCCGTGGATCGAGGTGCTCTCCAGCGGCTCGAGGAAGCTCGAGCTCAGCCCCACCGCCACGACATTGTTGATCCACGCCTTTTCCAGCCGCCCGATCTGGAAACGGATATCGCCGCGCACTTCGATCTTGCGGCCCAGCACCCGCTCCACTTCCGCGTGCGCCTCGTCGGGCGTGCGGAACTGGTCCGAATAGACATAGCCGCAGCCGAACCGGCTCTGCGTGGGGATCTGCCACATCCAGCCGGCTTCCTGCGCCCAGGCCCGGGTATAGTTGGGCAGCGGCGCGCCGGGCTCGTGCTCGATCCAGAAGGGCAGGGCGCGGTTCACCGGCAGCTCATGCGCGTAGGAGATCCAGGGCGCATTGAGCTCCTTGACGATCAGCTTCTTGCCGAAACCCGTTGCGTCGATGAAGAAATCCGCTTCGAGCCGTTCCCCGTCCTCGAATTTCAGGGCCGTCACGTCGCCGGTGTCGGCGTTGCGCTCGACGCCTGCCAGCACATTGTCGACAATCGTCACGCCCTGCGATTTCGCCTTCAGGTACTTGCCCACCAGCGCCTGGTCGAAGTGATAGGCGGGGAGGAACGGCCCGAGCGGGATCAGGCTGCCATCCTCCTTCAGCGCCCAGGGCGCCTTCTTTCTTTCAAGCAGCGGCCCGAACAGGTGCATGCCCTGCACCTTGTGGCCGGCGCTCACCGCATAGACATTGAGATAGTCGGACGGGGCGCCGGGGGGCGGCGCGATCACCTGGTGCGGATCGTCGATCGGGCCATAATAGGTATAGCCCTTACGCCGCCAGTCCTCGTGGCGGATGCCGAGCTTGTAGCTCGCCTCGGTCTTGCGGAAGAAATCGAAGATATCGATGCCGAAATGCCTGAGGAACACGTGGAACGCCGCGGTCGTCGCCTCGCCGACGCCCACCGTGGGGATCTTGCTCGATTCCACCACCGAGACCCTTGCGTCGAGCCCTTTGCGCTTGATCGAATCCTGGATGATGAACGCGCTGATCCAGCCGGCGGTGCCCCCGCCGACCACGACGAAATGTGCCTGAGCCATTATCTTCTCCCTTCCCCTATAGTCCCTGAATTCTCGGGCGCGGCAAGGGGTTGGGTGTCGCAGGGAAGGGGGAACACTATCACCCCCTCCGAATTATCGGCCAGATTCCAATCTTCCGGTCGAGCCTCCCTCGCCACAAGGGGCAGGGAGCGCCGACCGATGGATGAGGCCTAAATCTCACGCCGCGGCGGCCGTCACGTCGCCGGCGAGTTTGGCCTCGAGTGCGGCGAGTGCCGCCCTGAGTCCCTTCATGTCCACGCTCTGGTCTTCGCGCCGCGCGAGTTCGGCGGCCTTGGCGAGCTCGGCAAAGGCGGCAAAGCCCAAGGTCTGCGCCATGCCCTTGAGCGAGTGCAGCGCGCGCACCTGCCGCTCCTTGTCCGCGCCGGTCTCCGCCGCCGCGATCTCGCTCGCCGCATCGGGGAAGAAGCCCGCAACCAGCGCTCCGAAAGTCTCTTCGCCCAGCTCGTCGATCAGCGCCTTCTGCTGCACGGCGTCGATCTCGGGCAGGACAGCGGCTTCCGCCACCGCATCCGCCTCGCCCGCGGGCATCTCCGCCAAGGCGATATCCACCACGCCAGCGGGCTCGGCTTCTGCTGGCGCGGCGGCACGCGTCTCCACCGGCTGCTGCGGCGCTTCGGCGGCCACCACCGCCTGCGATGCCGGCAGCCTGTCCTTCACCACCGCGCCGATCGCCTCGATCAGCTTGGCGCGCGTTACCGGCTTGCTGGCAAAGCCGGTCATGCCCGCCGCAAAGCACGCTTCGCGGTCACTTTCGAAGGCGTTGGCCGTGAGGCCAACCACGGGCAGGGTCATGCCCTCTTCGCGCAGCCTGCGCGTCGCGGTCAGCCCGTCCATCACCGGCATCTGCATGTCCATCAGTACCAGATCGTAAGCCGTTATGTCGGCGCGCAGCTTGTCGAGCGCGATGGCGCCATTCTCGGCGAACGCCACCTTGGCGCCCAGCCGCTCCAGCAGCCCGCCCGCCACCTGCCGGTTCACGGCATTGTCCTCGACCAGCAGCACGCGCAGCCCGGCCGGCACCTCCGGCGCGGCCTTGCTCTGCCGCACGACCTCGGAATCGGAATAGGTCAGCCGGCAGGGCAGCGCGAACTTGAACACGCTGCCGATGCCTGGCTCGCTGTCGACGCTGATCTCGCCCCCCATGCCCTCCACCAGCCGCTTGCAGATGGCGAGGCCCAGCCCGGTGCCGCCATAGGAACGGCTGATCGACGGGTCGCCTTGCGAGAAATCGCGGAACAGCCGGCTGATCGTCGCTTCGGTCATGCCGATGCCGGTATCGCGCACCTCGAACTGCAGCCAGGTGACGCCGCCCGATACGGCCGCATAGCGGGCCGTCACCGTCACCTGCCCCTTGGCGGTGAACTTGATGGCGTTGCCGACGAGGTTGATGAGGATCTGCCTGAGCCGGCTCGGATCCGTCGTCACCAGTGCCTTCGGATAGGTCACCTCGAGCTTCACGCCTTTGCCGGCGGCGCGCTGGGACATGATCTGCTCGACCGAGTCCAGCACTTCGCCCAGCAGGAACGTGGTCGGCGCCAGCTCTACCTTGCCCGACTCGAGCTTGGAGAAGTCGAGGATATCGTTGATGACGTCGAGCAGCACGTCGCTCGAATGCCGGATCACGCCCAGCTGGTTCTGCTGCGTGCGGGACAGCGTCGAATCCGCCAGCAATTCCGACATGCCGATAATGCCGTTGAGCGGCGTGCGGATCTCGTGGCTCATCGCCGCAAGGAAGGTTGATTTCGCCTGGTTGGCGGCGCTCGCCTCCTTGGCGGCCTGCTCCGAACGCTCCCGCAGCCGGCGGTTGGCGCGCAGTTGCAGCACCAGCAGCAGGATGAAGGCCACAAAGACCATCGTCATCCCGAGCGCGCTCAACGCAATGCGATTGTAGATGTCGGACACTTCGGCGCGCTCGGCGACCTTCAGGTCGGAATTGCGCGCATTCACCTTTATCAGGAAATCGGCGGCATCGGACTCGATATGCGCCACCGCCTCGCTGAGCGCCAGGCGGGTCGCCTCGTCGGGCACGCCATTGGCGAGTATGTCGTCGAAGCTCGGCGCCAGCCCCTTGATGTCCTCGGCCACATGCGCCGCGATCTCAGCCAGCGTTTGCGATTGGCCGAAGCGCTGCCCCACCTGTCCCTGGGTCAGAATGCCGGTCCGGCTATACAGGATATCGTAGCGGGTGGAGACTTCGTCGACCCATCCGTCCACTGGCGTCTGGCTCAGCAGCAGTTGCAGCTTCGCCGCCTCGCGGTCGAGCTGGTAGGCCGCCCAGACCATGTCTTCCTGCGCCGCCTGCACCTGCGCGCGGTTACGCTCGTCGAGTGCATTGTAGAGCCCGACCAGGTTGCCGATCAGCGCGATGCCGATCAGCGTCAGGATCATGCTGAAGATGACGGCCGGCCGTACGAGCCGGCCGACCCATGTCTTCAGTCCTATGCCGATCCGGGCCATCCGACCGTCTTACTTGAATTCGATCGATTTGACCTGCCAGGCCGAGCGTCCGTAATAGGTCTCGTTGTTCAGCTCCGGACGCTGGTCGAACGGGTAGATCACGAAGATCGGACCCTTGTCGCGCACCGACATCGCCTCGCCGTCGAGCTTGGTCGCCAGGATGACGGGCAGGTCGGTGAAGTCGGAGACCGGAATTTCCGTCGCATAGTCATTGAGCGCCAGCACGGTCATCGATGTGCCCTGGCCGCCCACTGCCTCGATCAGTGCCTTGGCAGTCGGGCCGGTAAAGGTCTTCTCGCCGTCATACCACGGCGTCTTGGTCTTGGTTTCGCCCTGTGCCAGCGCCTCGAGCATTGCCATGTCGAACTCGGCGACGCCGTCACCATTGGTGTTGGCGATCTGGCCCGACACCGTCAGCACCACCTTGCCGGTGGGCTTGGCCAGTTCGGCCGCATTGGCGGACAGGGCGGGAAGCGCGGCGATAAGGGCTGCGGCGCCGATGGTCACGATGTACTTCAGCATCTTCAAACTCTCTTTGGGTCCTGTGCGTGACCGTTAGGCCACGGCCTGTACGCGCGGCGCATGTGCCGCCTCGGGGTAGAGCGCCGAGATCTCGTCCCAGCGGTTGACGAAGGCTTGGACGCAGGCGGGGTCGAACTGGGTGCCGGCGCACCGCTCGATTTCCCCCCGCGCTTCCATCAGCGGCAAGGCGCGCTTGTAGGGCCGGTCCGAGCACAGCGCGTCGAACACGTCCGCCACTGAGACAATGCGCCCTTCGAGCGGAATTTCCGGCCCGTCGAGGCGGTGGGGATAGCCCGTGCCGTCCCAGCGCTCATGGTGCGTCGCGGCAATCCGCGCCGCCATCTGCACAAGTTCGGAATTGCCGTCCGAAAGGATGTCTTCCCCAATCGGCACGTGCTGGCGCATGATCTGCACCTCTTCGGCCGTCAGCGGACCGCGCTTGTTGAGGATCGCGTCGGGGATCGCAACCTTGCCGATATCGTGCAGCGGCGCCGCGAGGTAGATCGTGCGTGCATCCTCGGCGCCGAAGCCCATTTCCTCGGCAATCAGCTTTGAGATCGTCGCGACCCGGGTCGTGTGCTCGCCGGTGGTCTCGTCGCGATAGTCGAGCGCGCGCGACAGGCGCCAGATCACTTCCTCTTCCTGGTCGATCTGCTTCTTGGTGGCCCGCGCCACTTCCTGCAGCAGGAACTGCGCATGGCTCGCCAGCTCGATCTGTTGGCGGCGGATGGTCAAAAGGTTGCCGATCCGCGCCTTCAGCTCCACCGGATCCACGGGCTTGTTGAGAAAATCCGTCGCGCCGGCGGTGATCGCCTCGATGCGCGTCTGCCTGTTGCCGTCGGCGGTAATCATCACGATCGGCACATGCTTGTATTCGTCACGGGCTCTCAGCCGCATGATGAAGCCGCGGCCATCGAGGTCCGGCATCATGTAGTCCACGAGAACCAGGTCGAACCGTTCGGCTTCGGCGCGGGCAATCGCTTCGAGGGGGTCCGCGAAGGCTTCGACCTCGCAATCCTCGAACCGCTGCAGAATGCCCTTGAGGACCAGCAGGTTCGTGCGGTTGTCCTCTACGATCATCAGGCGCATCAGCGTCTCCTTTACGGCGAGGACATTGCCGCAAAGGTGCAAATATCGAATTAATTCAATCTCTCGAATATAGTCTCCGGTACAAACCCGGCGGAAACGCCCCGCCGGGCCGCCCCGCGCAAGAGCCTCAGAGCGGCATCATCTCGAAGGCATTGGCGCGCGTCGGCGCGAGGTATCGTGCAAAGAACCGCCGGTAGAGCGGCAGGAAGGCTGCGCCCGTCGCGGCGGCGGTGCCGCCCAGGTGCCCGCGCGAAATCGACGGCGGGTTGAAGGTCAAGGTCGGCAGTGTCGCCATCGCGGCGCGAGTTTCCCCGATCAGCCGGTCCAGGATGTCGGACGGCATTACCCCGTCGATCACCGCGTTCTCGACCTCGATCACCGCGCCCGTATTGAGCAGCACCTTGGCGATCGCTGAAGCGCTCTCGGCGATCCAGTCGCTCACATGCGGCTCCCACTCGTCCCATGGCCAGAACAGCGGCGTCGTCGGCGGCACATGCAGGTCAGCGCCCGCGAGCCTTTGTTCGAGCGCGTAGATCGAGCCGAGCAGGTGCAGGAAGTTGAGGTCGCCATGCCGGTCAACCACCATCATCGAACCGAGATTGGCGGAGTTTCCGGTCGGGCCCTCCCAGAGCGTGCCCTCGGCAACGATGCCCGCGCCGATGAAGGTCCCGATGGTGAGGTAGGTGAAGTTCGATGGGCGCGGCTGCGGCTGCGCCATCAGCTCGGCCCAGCAGGCGGCATTGCCGTCATTCACCACCTGCACCGGCAGGTCTATGGCGCGCTCGGCTTCCATCTGCAGGTCGAGCTCGCGCCATCTCTCCCCCACCGTGTCGGGTGCGCCGAGCAGTCCGAGATTGCGCTCGAGGCTCGGTGCCGCCAGACCCACCGCGAAGAGCTTGCTCCGCTCGCCTTCCGGCAGCTTCTCGGTCAGTTGTCGCGACACGGCGCCGAGCTCGTTGAACAGCGTGCGCGGGTCGGGAAAGCTGTAGTCCCGATGATAATGCCCGATCGTCTCGCCCGCGAGGTTCACCAGCACCGCTTCGACATGTCGCCATCCGAGTTCGATGCCGATCGTGTAGGCGCCCTGCGCATTCACGTAGATCGGTGTCGCGGGCTGCCCGCGCCGGCCGCGCAGCACCTCGCCGCGGCGCAGCAATTGCGCCCGGTCGAGATCGTCGAGAATTGCTGAAACCGTCTGTGGGGCAAGGCGCGAGCGGCGCGCCAGCTCGGCCGCGGAGAGCCCCGGCTCCTTGGCAATCAGGGTGAAAATCGCTCTTTGGTTGGTCTGGCGAACGCCAGTCTGCTGCATGCCTAGCCCGGCCGCGTCGAAAATATCTGATTGATCGCCCATCAATGACTGTCCTTGGCAACATCCGAGTGGTTGTGCCGCAACGCTTCTACCGGGAAAACTGTCTACCCCGTCGGAATGGGCCGCATTTCCGGGGGGATTCCCGATATCGCGTTTGGGTACACCACAAACAGCGACCGGGGAAGCTAATCCCGTGCCCGAAATCGCGATTCCTTCGGTCTAGATTTCGCCCCTTTATGCGTCAACCTAGACAAATTCGCGACGTTGCAATTGGTTCCTGCCCCGCCAGAAAAAAATCGCGGGATCCGTCCACGCAACGCAATCGGGGGCGACAGCATTGCGAATCAGCCCCTTAGGCGCATCAGGCGTTGAAACCTCTGCGTATGGCGGCTACACATCGGGGTAGGGCTTGCGCGGCAACGGCCGATAGTGCGCGGGTTTCTTGCGGAATTCCAAGCGGTTCAGCCTCCATGCAGACGACGCAGACCGTCATCCATATCGTCGACGACGAGGAGCCCGTGCGTGCTTCGCTCGCGTTCCTGCTGTCGTCCGCCGGCTTTGCCGTCAGGATGCACGAGAGCGCGGCGCAGTTCCTCGCCATCGCGCCCGACATACGCAATGGCTGCCTCATCACCGACCTTCGCATGCCCGAGATCGACGGGGTCGAGCTGCTTCGCCGCCTGCGGCAGATCGATGCGCTCCTGCCCGCCATCGTCATCACCGGCCATGGCGACGTGCAGATGGCGGTCGAGGCCA
>CAYPYV010000039.1:0-12551 GCA_964414845.1 uncultured Devosia sp.
GATGTCGCCGGTGTCCTCGTCCTCGAGCTTGGTCAGGCAGCAGCGCCCGCAGCCGTCGCAGAGTGCTTCCCACTCCTCGGTGGTCATCTCCTCCAGCGTCTTTTCTTCCCAAAACGGCATGTTCGCTGTTCCCATCCCGCGGTGGCGGCTTGTGCCCAATGATACACTGGCCTATTCGAGCGTGTCGCCTTGCCAATGCGCCGCGAATTGCTCAGATTCAAGTGGCTCGCGCATATGGGGATGTCCGTGCAGGATCCGTTCTTCCGCAAAGAGAAGCGCCGCAAGAAGACCAGCATGCTGGCCGCCGACGCTTGGCTGGATTCTGCGCTCTATGAATTCTTCCAGGCCATGGGGCGCGGTTTCACCCGCGTCGAGGATTTCTTCTCCCGCTTCCGGGTATCTGGCCTCAAGCGGCTCTTCGTCGAACTCGTCTCCGATGGCCTGAGCTTTCTGGCCATCGGCATGGTGCTGGTCACCGGCCTCGCGCTCCCGGCCTTCGATGCCACGCGTTCAGGTCGCTTCAACAAGGCCGAGGATATTTCGGTCATCTTCCTCGATCGCTACGGCAAGGAAGTCGGCCGGCGCGGTATCCGGTCCGACGATTCCTTCCCGCTCGACAAGCTGCCCGACTATTTCGTCAAGGCGGCGCTCGCCACCGAAGACCGTCGCTTCTACGATCACTGGGGCATCGACGCCATCGGCACCACGCGCGCCTTGCTCTCCAATGCGGCGGGCGAGAATTCCACCCAGGGCGGCTCCTCCATAACCCAGCAGCTCGCGAAGAACCTCTTCCTCTCCTCGGAGCGTACGCTCGAGCGCAAGATCAAGGAGGCATTCCTCGCCGTCTGGCTCGAGTGGCACTACACCAAGGACGAAATCCTCAAGCTCTATTTTGACCGCGCCTATATGGGCGGCGGCAATTTCGGCGTCGCGGCGGCGTCCGAGTTCTATTTCGGCAAGAAGATCACCGATGTGAACCTGTCAGAGGCGGCGATGCTCGCCGGCATGTTCAAGGCGCCCACCAAATATGCGCCGCATGTCGATCTGGCCGCGGCGCGCGCCCGCGCCAACCTGGTGCTGTCGAACCTTGTCGATGCCGGCTTCATGACCGAAGGGCAGGTGACCGCCGCCCGCCGCAATCCGGCGCGGCCGGTCGACCGCACTGCCGAGGCTGCCTCCCCCAACTATTTCCTCGACTACGCCTTCGAGCAGGCCAAGTCGCTCATTGAGGAATCCGGCTCGTCCTCGAACAGCTTCGTGGTCCGCACGACGGTCGATCCGGTTCTGCAGACCTATGCCGAGGACGCGGTGACCTCAGTCGTTCGCGAGCAGGGCGAGCCCTATGGCGTGTCGCAGGCAGCGATGGTGGTGCTGGAGCCGAACGGCGCCATCCGTGCCATGGTCGGTGGCGTTGACTACGGCAAGAGCCAGTTCAATCGCTCCATAGTGCCCAACCGCCAGCCAGGCTCGTCCTTCAAGCTGTTCGACTATGCCGCTGCCTTCGAGATCTATCCCGACTACACCCCGGAGACGGTGGTTTCGGGCGCGACCCAATGCATCGGCAATTGGTGTCCGCGCAACTACTCGGGCAACCAGGTCGGACGCATCTCGCTGATCTCGGCCTTCCAGCAGTCGATCAACACGGTGCCCGTCAATCTCTCGATCAAGATGGGCCGGCAGCCCATCGCCGACTTTGCCCGCAAGATCGGGCTCACCAATGATTTCGAGGTGACCCGTTCGCTGGCGCTCGGGGCAGCGTCGGTTTCGGTCATCGACATGGCGTCGTCCTACGCAGTCTTTGCCAATCGGGGGCTGAAGTCGCCCGCTTTCGGAATCACGCGCATCACAACGACGGCCGGGGACACCATCTACGAGGCGGACCCGGACGCTCCGCGCGAACAGGTCGTCTCCACCCGCACGGTCGAATACATGAATCGCATGATGCGCGCCGTGGTGACTTCGGGTACAGGCCGACGTGCACTCATCGAGGGCGTGCCGACCGTTGGCAAGACGGGCACAACCTCGTCCTACCGAGATGCGTGGTTCTGCGGCTTCACCGGCAATTACGTCGCCGCAGTGTGGTTCGGCAACGACGACTACCGCCCCACCAACAAGCTCTCGGGCGGCACGCTGCCCACCGTCGCCTGGCAGAAATTCATGGCCTATGCCCATACCAATATTGAGATCAAGCCGGTCGAGGGTGTCGAGTTCGAGCCGGCCAAGGTGACGATCGCGCAGGCCGATGGCGAGGCCGGCGCGCCCCTGCCGGAAGCGGAGCGCCCACCGACCCTGAAGCCCGAAGCGGCTGAAAAGCTGCTCGAAGTGGCCGACCGGCTGCAGCGGGCGCTCGGTGCCCTCGGCTCGGGTACGGAGTCTGGCGCGACCGCCGCCCTGCCTGAAGCGCCACAACTTCCCCCTGCCCCGCCCGCGAGCCTCTGAGCCTTGCGCTTCATTCTCAATCTCGCCCTGATGATCGGCGTGGCGCTGAGCTTCGGCTTCGGCCTCTCCTGGTACGCGCTCACCGATGGGCGGCTCTTCGGCACCATCACCATTGGGCCCTGGGTCGCGTGGCGGGATGTCGGCATGCCGCGCCCCGATCCCTATACCCGTGCCTATATCGTGCGCACCGGCGCGCTCGAACTCGGCGCGTCCGAGGGTCTGCAGTTCATTGCCACGACCGACAGCGACAACCGCCGGCTCGATCGCGCCTGCACCTACCGCATCGATGGCACGACCCCGCCCGCCCGCTTCTGGACCCTGACCGCCGTCGATCCCGAGACCGGCCGCCTCGTCACCCGCCCCGATGGTGTGCCGAACATGGAAAGCGCCCGCCTCGCCCGCTTGGACGATGGGTCAATCGTCATCCGCGTCGGCACGCGCCTCAGCCCCGGCAACTGGCTCGAGCTCGACGGTGACGGACCGCTTTCGCTGGTCCTCACGCTCTACGATGCATCGAGCCTGTCCGGCGTCGGCAGCTCTGCCACCACGCTCCCCGCCATCATCCGGGAGGCGTGCTGATGGTCCGCACCGCCCTCTGGGTGCTCGCCGGCCTCGTCCTTGGCGGCATTATCCACATCATCGTCATCCTGGCCATGCCGGCCCTTGCGCCGAGCCAGGCCTGGGATCGCCTGATGGCGCTCGGCGCCGACAAGGGCGTTATCGTGCTGCCGCAGGTGAAGGCGAACGAGGACAACCCCCTCCGGCTCGATCCGGAGCTCGCCTATGCCGCCTGCCGGATAGACCTGAGCAAGGGCCCGGGCACGATGACCGGCAGCCTGCCGCAGGCCTTCTGGTCTGTGGCGGTCTATACCGAGGCGGGCAATGTCGCCTATGCGACGACCAATCGCGATGGCGTCGGCAACGCGCTCGACCTCGGTATCTTCAATGCCGCGCAGACCCGCCTGCTCGCCGAGCAGAAACTCGATGTCGATGACGGGTTACTGATCGTCGAGGCCGATGCCGATCAGGTCATGGTGGTCATTCGCCTCGCGCCGCCCATGCCCGAAAACCGGTCGCGCTACGAAAAGGCTCTGGCCGCGCTGAAATGCGGCAATCTCTCGCTCGATGCTGCAGCGGGACCGCCATCCCTTGGCGCCCCAGCCCCTCCGCCATCCGTCACGCCTTAGTGCTGTCGGCCGCGTCGTCAGGCATCCCCCGGAGGAAGCTTTCGAGATCGGCGCAGCTTGCCCTTCCGGCGAGGGATCGACCTCGCCCGGAGCACGCAGCGTGAGCACCTCGCCCTTAGCTTGTCGCAGGGCCAGGTCCGCAGTTCGGTGCGTGGCAGCTACTTCCTGAACTCGCCTTCGTCCGGATTGCCCATCAACACGCGCGATCGGATCGGCTGGTCGCCATCGCCAGCCATGCCCCCAAAGCCCGAGCAGAAATCTCCCGAACGCGCACGGTCGACGTGAATGGCGAGTTCGTTGAGGTCAGCGTCGACCATCCGCGCCGCCGGGTCAGGCTGCGTCACCAGCAGGTGGTTCAGCGCATAGTCGTAATTGGCGTAGCGGAAGGTCAGCGCGTCGGCGAACTGCCCGACATAGACACGGTTCTCCTCGAGCCGCCCCTCCACATTCTTCCGGATTTCGGGCTCCACATCGATGCCCTCGAGCGCGACGCGACGCTGGCGGTCGAGTTCATCCACACGGCAAATGGCCTCGAACACCTTGGGCAGCATGGCCAGGTCGGCGCCCATATGGTCGTGCATGGTCGAATAGCGCACTGCGGGGGCCGGGTAGCGCACGCCGGTCAACCAGTTCATGTCACCCGAGATCCACTTGTAGTAGCTCTCGACGCGCGTTGTCTTCCTGCCGTCGACACGGGCAAGCCTCGTGTCCGCATCCCAGTAATTGAAGGCCCAGTCCTTGGCATAGGGCGCCACCAGAAAACGCCAGACACGCCGCAGCATCTCCTGCTCGGCCTCGGTGCGGTCGAGCGTCGAGTGCGGGCGGTTGGTCAGCACTTTCCAAAGGAAATCCAGCGCCGGCAGGATCTCGTCATTCACGACGCCCGCCTCGGGGCGGCCGAAGTCGCCGATCTCGGTGGCCCCGGCCCCCGGCGCGGCGCAAAGCCCTGCGACAGTTGCCACGGCGATCAGCCAGCGCCTTCCTGCACGTCCGTCAGCCACGTCGGCGCTTGCCGCCGCCGCCCGCGCCAGCCTTGGGCGCATCCGGGGTCACGTCGGGCGAGCGCTCGTAACGCACGCCGGTGAACAGGACGAGTTTGCCTTCCGGCGCTTCTGCACCGGTCCGCGCTGGGGCTTCTGCCCGCAATTTGGTCGTCAGTCGAACCAGTTTACCCAACCTGGCCTCCGCTGGGATGGTTCGCAGCCCGAAGCAGGCTGCGAACCGGGCGAGACGCGTGCGCCCGGTCGACCCATTAAGACTTCGTCAAGGTTAATACTTCGCTAACGATTTGCCCGCGATAGTCACACAAGCGAGTCCCCCGCGCGAAGGGGCTCCCGGGGCATATGAATGATCGGCTTCCAACCCTACGAAACCTTCCAGCTCCTCATCGAGACGGGCGGCACGGATCGGACGAACACGCTGCTCTGTGCGGCATGTGACGCCTATGCCCGCCGGGGCAAGCCCACGCCCGCCGAGGTCGAGCAGTTCGGTGTGCTCGCGCAGCGCCTCTTCCCCGCCGCCGCACCGGCGGCGCGCGCCAAGGCCGCTGCCACGCTTGGCCGCTCCGACAATCTCACGCCCGAGCTAGAGGATCTCGTGGTCCGGCATCTGGGAGACGATCTCGGCGAGTTCCTCGTCTCGGCGCCGAAGCTCACCGAATCCACCATGCTCAAGGTTGTCTCAACCAACGACGCCACGCTGGGCGCCGCCCTCGCCCGCCGCGCCGACCTCACGCCTGCCATCCTCGGGCGCCTGTTCCAGATGAACAGCCGCAAGGTCTATCGCGCCCTTGCCACCAATACCGCCATCGCGCCCCGCGGCCCGTTCCTCGGCGCCCTTGCGCGTTCTGCGCAGATGGATCATCAGGTCGCCTGGTCGCTTGCCGCTCGCGACGATTTCGATGCGGCGCTGCTCTCGCCTGCCTTCTTCGACCTCGGCGAAAAGGACCGGCTCAAGGTCATCACCGCCCTTGCCCAGCGCGCGGCGCCGCCGGCGCCCATCAAGCGCACTCTCGAGCAACTCTCCGTCGCGACGAACGAGCTGACCCGCGCGTTGATGAAGCTCTTCTCCGAAAACCGCCGGCCGGAAGTCACGCGCCTTCTCCACCAGATCACCGGTCTCGACGAAGTCCGCTGCGGCCAGATCGCGCATGATTCGTCCGGCGCGGCGCTGTTTGTCGTTCTGCGCGCTTTTGGCTGCACCGCGGCCGACGGCCTCAAGGTTCTGATCCATGCGACCTCGCATGACGGCGAGCGCTCGGCCGATCTCAGTCATTTCAACGAGTTGTTCGAGAAGGTCAGCGTCGATGCGACCGCGTTCCTGATGAGCGCGTGGCGCGGCGAGGTGAACCTGCTCGATCTCACCAAGCCAGAATATCGCCCCTTCGCCGAAACCCGCCGCCGCATCCCGGTTCCGCAGACCCGCGAGCGCAACCCGGCCGTCGACGAGGCCATCGCCGCCCTCGCCCGGCTCGGCACAAGGGCGGGGTGAGCTTCGAACAGACGCAGAAACCCGTAGACCTGTTGTATGCAAGTCATAGTAGCGCCCTGCGCGGGCTGCTATAGTAAACAGACATTTGCAAAGAGGGCTTTGGGATGAAGCGGTTTACCTGCCGGCTGATGATGTCCGCGGCACTGGCTGGGCTTGCCGGCACGGCCGCTGTGCGCGCGGCAGATTTGCCGATGAGCCCGGTCGAGCAACAAGTAGTGGAGGCGTCCTCCACCGTTACCATTACAATCGAGGCGCTGGCGCTCAAGCGCTGGACCGATGACGTTCTGCTTGCCTATATCGCTGATTCCGATTGGGAATTGTCGACCGACGATCTGGCTGAAGATTATGCGCTCGGCGCGGCCGGATCCTTGTCGTTTGCGTTGGGTGGCGGCTGGGGCGCCAGGCTTTCCGGTCTCTATGCGTCCGGCAGCGGGTCCGGCGAACTCATCAGTGGCGGCGAGCAGCTAGGGGCCACCTATTCCGACGACTATACGCCCGGCAACCTTGAGTTCGACAATTCCGAGAGCGCCTACAGCATGAATGCCGACCAGCAATGGTCTCTGGCGGGGGTGAATGCATCGGCGACCTTCGATCTCGGCGAGCACGCAAAGGTCACCGTGGGTCCGGCCTGGCTTCGCTATGCCAACTCGCTGCACACCAATGTCATCGACCAAGACGGCGATCCTGACTATGTCGACGATGTGAGCATTTCGTCTACCAACGATCTGTTTGGTGGCGTTGTCGGGCTTGAGGCGACACTGCCCGTTGGCGAGTCGTTCAGCATCGGTGGTCGCCTCGCTGGTGGTGTCTACTGGGCGCATAAAGTGCTCGATCGCACCTATGAGTCGGTTGGCGGCTTCGACTCACCCTTCAACGACGACCTGGAGCAGGACTCCTCCACCGTCGATGAATTGGCCACCAGCATCGAGTTTTCTCCCAAGGCGGCCCTCGCGCTGTCACCCAACCTGAGCCTCTCGCTCGGCGGGACCTTTATCTGGATCAACGGCATCGACGAGGCCGCCAGTCATTTCCAGTCCATCGGGGCCGACGACGGTTCGGGCAATCTCGCGGAAGAAGATCCCGTGTCCACATCCGTGCAGTTCGGCGGCGTAACGCTCGGGCTCTCCGGCACTTTCTGATCCATGCCGGCAACGGTGTAGCCGCAATCGCCCGGCCCTGTGCCGGGCGTCTTGCTATTTCGCCTAACCCACCACATCGACCCCGATATCGCCGCCGCGGGCATCCAGACTGATCAACCAGTAGTCCGGGTCGAACTCTTCTTCACGCAGCAATCGTGCGCGGATATCGGCCGGGCTCACATGGTCCAAGCGGCGGATGAACACCCGCTCCTCGGGGTTGCCGTCATGCGCGGCCGTCGGCGCCGGCGCATAGAGGCTCATCTCGCCGTTGAGGTGATCCACCTCGATGAAGATCTGCCCGGCAATGGGGTCGCCGCGCCGGCTGACGACGCAGATCTGCCCAAGATCATTGTGGCGGCGCAGGAACGCCGAAACCCAGAGGTCGGTGCGAAACATGCGATAGTCCTAGCGCAAGTCTCGCCCCGTTAGAACTGCGCCGAGCCCGTCCGGCCCGCGCCGTCAGATCGCCGCGCCGTTCTGCACCAGCAGGTCCAGCAGGTCGGGCGAAATGCGGCCCGTCTGCTGGTAGTTGTAGAATGTCTCGAACTGGCGGATCGCCTTGGCAGTGGCATCGTTCATCACGCCATCAGGTGCCGCCTGCAGGTAGCCGAGGCTCGCGAGCCCACGCTGCACCTTGGCGATCACCACCGGATCATTGGGCGAGAACTTCTGAATCTGGTCTGGGGTCGCGTTGGTGTCGAGCACGGCCACCGGGGTACCCGGGGCCGCGGGTGCGTCGTTGAGCGGCAGTGGCACGCCGGGCCGCGGCGTCACCGGTAGTGGGCCGGCGGCGCTCGCCAATTGCCCGATCGGATCGGGCTGCGGACCGCCATCCTCGCCCGTCGCCAGCTGCTGCACGCCGGACGCTATGGTGTCGAAGGCCTCGGCCGCTGTGTCGGCCGCCATCTGGAAAGCCTGGTCGCCGTTCGTGGGTAACGGCCGGCCGAGGAGGGTCGGGCCGGTCGCCGCTGCGGCGGCAGCCACGCTGCCGGTCTCCACGCTGGCGTCCGTCTCCACCCTGCGCGAGACTGCAACGCTCTCTGCCTTGGCGGCAGGCTCGGTTCCTGGCAGCGTCTCGGCCAGCGGTGTCGGCTGCGGCAGCGCCGAGGGCTCCGGCGCAACGGTCAGGTCCGCGTTTGCCGCACCCGGGGGAGCGAGATCCGCCGCCACAGTGGCGGTCACCCTGGGCAGTGCGATCTCTGCCACCGCCTCGGCGGGTGCCGTTGCGGCCGCGGCCGGCTTCTGTGCCGGCTTGTCGGCCGCGCGTGCGGCGGGTTGCGGAGCTGCCTCCGCGCCGTCGCTCTTGTGACCGATGTCGAGCGGGGCTGCGATGATCCTCGCCATGATGGCAGGTGTCAGCTGGCCGGTCTGCTTCAGGCCGGCGAGCTGTTCGAACTTCTTGATGGCGCGGGCGGTCTGGGGGCCATAATAGCCATCCACCGTGCCGGTGAAGAGCTGCAATTGCTCGAGCTTGCGCTGCAGGTCATAGACTTCCTTGTTGCCTATGCCGCCCGATTGCGAAGCCGAGGTCGCAACAGCCGCCGGCTTCGCGTCGCCCGCCACCTTGGGTGCCAGCGTCTTCTGCGGCACTGGCTGGGTCACGGCGAATTTCTTCGGCTTCTGCGCGGGCACCACCGGCGCGACGTCAGGATCGACGCCGGCGAGCTTTGCTGAGCCCGTGGGTGCGAACAAGGGGGCGGGATGCCGGAGTTCCTGTCCGTAGAGCGCGTTGGAGGCTGCCATCGCGCTCGTGACCAGCAGCGCCATGATTGCGGTGTTGGCGAGCGGCTGGCGCATATAGCGCGCAATGATCCAGCGCGCCGCACGGGCCGAAGCGGCCAGCACGACGCTACCCACCTGCATCGGCAGGTGGCCGAGGCTCAGTGCCGTCATTGTGCTTTTCTTCTTTCGTCTGCGTGCCATGAGGCCATGGGCTGGGGTACCGGGTCACGACGGAGTTGTGTGACCTCGGCAGTTTCCACCACCTTGGTTTCCGGACCGTTTATGGGAAGCAGAACAGTCATCACTGTTCCCTCCCCCGCAACGGAGGCGGCATGCAGGCTGCCCTGGTGCAGTTCCACCAGTCCCTTGACGATGGAAAGCCCGAGCCCCGTCCCCTCGTAGCGCCGCGCGAGCGAATCCTGCGCCTGGAAGAAGGGCTCCCCGACATGGGACAGCGCCTCCTCGCCCATGCCGATTCCCCTGTCGGTCACCACGATGGCCAGATGCCGGCCCTGCCGCCGCATGGCCAGCGTCACCACCGAGTTCGAATGGCTGAACTTGATGGCATTGGTCAGAAGGTTGATCAGGATCTGCCGGCAGGCGCGCTCATCCGCAACCAGCGTGGGCAGCGTCTTCGGCAATTCGGTCATCAAGCGCACGGATTTCTCGCGCGCCATGCCATCGACGATCTTGAGGCAGGGCTCGACCAGCATGTCCGGGGCAAAGGGCTCGGCAACCAGCTCGAACTTGCCGGCTTCGATGCGGCTCATGTCGAGCATCATCTTCACCACGTCGAGCAGATGCATGCCGCTCTGGTGGATCAGCTTTGCATATTCGCGGTGGGCGGGCGGCAGGTCGCCGACTACGCCAGACGTCATCATTTCAGAAAAGCCCACGATGGCATTGAGCGGCGTGCGCAATTCATGGCCCATGGTGGCGAGGAAGCGCGTCTTGGCGGCGCTCGCGTCTTCGGCGGCCTTGCGGGCGCGCTGCAATTCGGCCTCGCGCTCGCGGCGCTCGGTCACGTCATGTGCCATCAGCAGCACTTCGGCCGGCTGGTCCGCCGCTTCGGCGGGCACGACGGGTGTGAACAGCAGACCGGCCCAGAAGAACTGCGGGGTGGCGCCCGGTACATCCGAAACGTCGCGGCGCAGGCGGACTTCAGCCCAGCGGCCTTCGTGGTCGCGCGAGGCACTGGCGAGACTGGTCAGGTAGAGCGGGCGGTCGAGCACATGCACGCGCTCGAACAATCCGTCGCCCGTCAGCTCGAAGCGCCGGCAGCCGAGCAGCGGCTCGGCCGCATGCGTTGCCGAAAGCAGCTTGCCGTCCGCGCCGATGCGGAACACCGCTTCCTGAATCTGCTCGATCACGGTGCTCAGCGCATCGAGACGACCGCGCTCATGCTGGTCGAGCACATTGCCGAGCCTGCGCGCCAGCTGCAGCGTCAACAGGACGGAGATGGCGAAGGCCAGAATCGCGATCAGCTGGTCGCCCATGGCGAAGGGCTCGGGCCACGCAATCAGACCAATTCCGTTGCCACCCGCCAGCAGCAGGCCGGTGGCGAAGGCCGACCATACCACGCCGTCCGCGCGTCCGCGCAGCATGAGCGCTGCCTTGATCGGTCCGAGCATGGTTATGGCAATGCCCAGGTCGATCAGCGCCGGGTCGGCAATGGAGAACAATGTCCCCATGGTGATCGTGCTCAGTGCAAGTGTGCCACCCGCCAGGTCGAGCCGCCCGGCCCGGGCTTGGCGATCGGCGAAGAGCGTCGTCGTCAACCCCAGTGTGGCGATCATCAGGGCCAGCATCTGGCCCTGCATCAGGCTGATCAGCACGACTGGCGACCCTAGCGCGATAGCCAGCAAGCCGATCCGAGCAGAGTTGAGGATGGCCTGACGGCGCAACGCTACCGTCCGGCTGGTGTCGGTCCGGTCGTCGGCGGCGGAAACCCATGCCGCAAGTCTGGCCCCGAGGCTACGCATACTCACAACTCACTGCCTGTTCAGGACGTCTCGTACTGGCCGAGGAGAAACGCCTCCAACGCCTAAGAGCCGCTTAAGACAATGGCGCACAAAGCGTTTCACGCGCGCTATTCAGCGTCCGATCGGTGGCTTTTTACCTATAGCGTAAACGTATTCTTGCCATCGGCCGGCGTTCCGCCAGCATCGGTCGCCATGGCTCCTGCGCGATCGATGGCATTTTACGCGAAATTCCAAATGGAGCTTAAGCCGGCGTCGCTAGGGTCGTCCTTGGGCAATCGGGCCCCTTCGGTGACGCTGTCTTGATGTGGCTACTGCGTTCCATCTTCTGGCTGTCCCTCGCCTTCGTGGTGGTCGCGCCGCGCGGTGAGAACCCGGCCGATCTGCCGCAGCGCATCGTGAGCGAGGGGGCCCGCGCCGTCGGCACCTCGCTCGACACGATGCCCTGCACCGATCTCGCCTGTGCGGCCGGCCAGGCTGCGATCCGCAGCATCATTGCGAGCGCCGAGGCCGCCGCTCCGCCCGCCCCGACAAAGACCTTGCCAGCATTGCCCACCCCCGCGCACCTCGTTCCCGCCGCCGCCCCGCGCGACCCGTCGATCCCTGTGCCGCGGCCGCGCCTCCATCGCAGCTGAGCCCCGTCCGGGCCCTGCGTCCGCCTTTCGGATGCTTGCCTCGATTCCCTCGCCATGTTCCAACCGGTCGGAACCGAGGGAGACCGAATTGATCTACGAGTTGCGCATCTATCGCTGCCTGCCGGGCCGGCTTCCGGCGCTCATCAGGCGCTTCGAAAACGACACGCTCCGCATCTGGGAGAAGCACGGCATCCGCCAGGCCGGGTTCTGGACCACCGTCATCGGTGAATCCAACAATGACCTGACCTATCTCATCCGCTGGGATTCCCTGGCCGACCGCGAGGCCAGGTGGGCCGCCTTCGTGTCCGATCCGGAATGGACGGCCGCGCGCAACGCCTCCGAGGCGGACGGACCCATCGTCGACACCATCTCGAGCCAACTGCTGGCGCCCACCGCCTTCTCGAAGCCGATCTGACACACTTCTATTGCAGGCGGGATTGGCCTATCTCAGAGACATGACCCATCCCGCCCCCTTTGCCGAAATCGCCGAAAACCTCTCCTTCCTCGACGACTGGGAGGATCGATATCGCTACCTCATCGAACTCGGACAGGCGCTCCCGCCGCTCGCCGATAGCGAGAAGACCGACGCAACCAAAGTGTCCGGCTGCGTGTCGCAGGTCTGGCTGGTGTCCGATCGCGTCGGCGAGCTCCTTTCCTACCGCGGCGAATCTGACGCCATGATCGTCAAGGGGTTGGTGGCCGTGCTCGTCGCTCTCTATTCCGGCCGTCCCGCGAGCGAGATTGCCGAGACCGACGCCATCGCCATCTTCGACGAGCTGGGCCTCCGCGAGCATCTCACCACGCAGCGCTCCAATGGCCTCGCCGCCATGGTCCAGCGCATCCGCTCCGAAGCCAGGGCCATTGCGGGGTAGTCATTGCGTATGCCCTCGTGGTTGGTCAAGAGAAACCGGATGGGCAACAGAAAAAAGGAACCCCCCCGGGCGAAACAGGTCCACAATG